>NZ_JAAGPC010000351.1:0-3400 GCF_017104595.1 Burkholderia sp. Tr-20390
TGCCCACCTGCACGACGTGCGCCGCGTCACCGGTTGCCGCCGGTCGCGCCGCGTGCGCGCTTCGCAGCGCCTGCATGAACGCGCCGCGATGAGCGGGCGCCGCGCGATCGCCGGCTTCACGCCGGACGAAACCTTCCTGGATCCACTTGTGCAGCTTCGCATCGAGGTTGTCCGCATCGACGACCGTGTCGACCGAGGTGCTGCCGTCAGGCCGGTGATGCTGGATGCGGTACATGTGCGCGCGTTCGGAGCGGCTGACGATCCATTGCCCGGCGGACGGGTCCGCCAGTTGACGATAGACGCCGAGTACCGACGGGGCGGAGGAGGTGGAATCAGCGGGTGCGTTCATGGTGGCGAGCGAGAGTGGACGGCTGGCGCTTCATGCCTGCGATGTGTCGCGTCGATTGTATATTTTTGCCGCGAACGGCGACATTCGCGCGGGAAGCGATTCGCTGCGATCCGGGGCGGAGCAGGCGGCGCGCCGTTGCGCCGGATCGGCGGAGCGTCGTGGGCAATGCGCTGCAGCAGGATCTTTCGGTTCCCTTGCTACGCCTCGAACCACGTTGGCCGTGCCGATCCGCCGGCAACGTGGCGGCTCGTTGGCCCGGGTTTTTCACGAAGACAACCCGTCATGTCGAATCGCGGGCCGTCACACCTTGATCAATCGGGTGGAATGTCAGTACCGTAGCAGGCTTGATCGCCGGGCTTCCATCGCGTGTCCCTGGGCAGCCCGGCTTGACATCCCATTGCGCGCCGGTCGATGACGCAGGCGAAGGAGTGTTGAACGTGACGTCGACAGACGTGGACAAGGTGAGAATCCGTCGTGCCAGCGCACGCGATGCCCCGGCCGTGCTGGCGATCTTCGACGACGTGATTGCGTGGTTCGTCGCCATCGGCAACGACGGGCAATGGGGCAGCGAGCCCTGGTCGACGCAACCCCGGCGGATCGCGCTCGTGACCGACGCCTGCGCGCTGCCCGACGCGTGGGTCGCAGAGGATCAGGACGGCCGCGTCCTCGGCGCATTGATCCTCGGCGAGTCCATGCCCTACGTGCCGCCCGCGACCGAGCCGGAAATCTACGTGCGCGTGCTGGTGGCGTCGCGCGATGCGCGGGCGCGGGGTGTCGGCCGGCGCCTGATGGCTTTCGCGGACGAGCGCGCCCGGGCGGCCGGGGTGGCGCGCTTGCGGGTGGACTGCTATGGCGGCGGGACCGGCGCGCTGGTGCGTTTCTACGAGTCGTGCGGCTATGAGCGAATTTCACCCTTCGACGTGGAAGGGTGGCCGGGGCAGTTGCTGGGGCGTCGTTTGTGACGGTGCCTGACCGAAGCCACGCGGTGCGTCGGCTTTCGGCCGAGTCCGGGAAGGTGTTCCGATCGTTTCACGGTGAGCCTGAAACGGCGGGCTGCGCGACGGCATTTCCGTGGGCCGACGAACCGGGATGCGCGGCCGCACCGTCCACACCGTGCGCGACCGGCAGCGCCACCCGCACATAGAGAAACGCACGCCGCTCGCGATCGGGCAGCACCTGCGGTCCGTAACTGATCGTGACCGTGCCGTCGTGAATCTCGCCCGCCTGCGCGAAACGCCACGCGCCGGGATCGCTGTCGAGCAGGAATTCGGCGCGCGCATATGCATGCGGTTCAAACAGCGCGGGAATGTCCACCGGGCGTCCGTCGAGCTTGTCGAGCAACGCTTCGACCACGTTGAAGCCATAGCCGTCGCGCACGATGTCGCAGATGAAGCTGCCCGCGATGCGCGGATTCAGCTCGATCACATGCGGCACGCCGTCGTGCACGATGCAGTCCAGGTGCACGGGCCCCCAGGTCAGCCCGGCGGCCGCCGTGGCGCGCGTCCCAACGTCGATCAGCGCGCGCAGCGTGCTTGCATCGAGGTCGAGTTCGGACGTATAGCCGCGCTCGAGAAAGCCCGCCCCATGCCGTTTCAGCTTGCGCAGCGCGCCGACGTACCGGCCGTCGAAATACTCGACGCAGTATTCGCTGCCGCTCAGGAATTCCTCGATCACGACGCGCTCGGTCGCGCGCGCTTGGGCGTCGGCTTGCGCGGCGGCGAGGGCGTCGAGCTGCGCACGGACCTCGGCGATGTTCTCGCAGCGCCGCACGCCGTCGCTCGCCGAGCCTTCCGACGGCTTGACGACGACCGGGAAACGCAGCGGGTCGGCCGCGGCCGCGAGCGCCGCCGGCGCGGCCAGCGTGCCCGTGACGAATTGCGCGGCCGGGATGCCGTGCGCGGCGAGCAGCGCCTTCTGGTTCGACTTCGACACCGCGTGCGCGACGTGGCGCGCATCGGGGCCGGGCAGGCCGAGGGCGTCGGCGACCCACGTGGCGGTGCGCGCATAGGTGTCGTGCGCGGTCGTCACGCGCAGCGTGTCGATCTCGTCCGGATAGCGTGTGCGCAGCCAGCCGGCGAGCTGGCCGGCATCGGGTTCGAGGTTGATCGTCTCGACGCCCGCGGGAAAGACGCCGTCGAGACGGTGCCCGGGGGCGGTGATCACGGTCACGGCCACTTGCCGCGCGAGCGCGCCACGCACGAGCGCGAGGCTGCTGCCGGTGGCGCGGGCGCCGATCACGATGAGTCGCTTCATGCTGGATCCTTGATCGAAGGCGGAAGAGGGGAACGGCATCGCGTGCCGGCTAGCGTGCACGGCGGCGCAGGCGCTGTGCTTCGAGGCGCGGCAGCAGATGCTGGACGACGCGCGGCAGCGTGTAGATCGGCAACTGCGCGCAGGTGAACACGAGCGCCATGGTGGGCGTCGCAGCGAGCCCGAGCGCGGCCCACATCAGGCCGACATTGCGATTGGCGACGATCAGCGCGACATTGAGCCGCGTGCGGACGTCGCCGGGCGTGAGCCCGTACGCGATCACCTGGAAGCCCGCGTTGACGGCGAACGCGAGGGCGATCGCGGTCAGCGCGCGGTGCGGCGCGTCGATGATCGATTGCTGCATGCCGGCCATCGTGCCGAGCGCGAACACCAGCAGCGCGACGACGACGGTTGCATCGATCGGCGTCGCATAACGGTCGAGCCGTGAGCCGGCGAAGCGCCGCACGAGCAGCGCGACGCCCTCGGCGCTGCCGATCAGCAGCGCGAGCCGCCACGCGAGCGTCAAAGGCGAAATCGACACGGCCGCATCGTGGCTGAACCAGGCCGTCAGCAGCGGCGCGGTGAGCGGGACGAACACCATCGACGCGAGGGTCGCGACGAGCGCGACGCTGGCGTCGAGCGACAGCATTCGCGCGATCGTCGATGTGCCGCTCGACGGCGCGTCGAACGATTCATCAGACGGGTGCGCAGGCGCGCCTCGAGCTCCGACACCGCGCGCGACATCGCGCCCGTCGTCGAATTCAGCGATTGCGCGGCGGCGGTGAAACTGCCCGTCTCGAC
>NZ_JAAGPC010000352.1:0-3287 GCF_017104595.1 Burkholderia sp. Tr-20390
GCCACGCTCGACGCGCTGCGCGGCTGGCAGAGCCGGCCGCTCGGGCAGCCGCTGCCCGACTCGATCGGCGCGGTGATCGACGCGCTCGCGCGGCAGCATCCGGGCCGCACGGCGATCCGCCACGGCGACGCGACGCTCGACTACCACGCGCTGAACCTGCGCGCGAACCGGCTGGCGGACCACTTGCGCGATCTCGGCGTGTCGCCGGGCTCGACCGTCGGCCTGTGCCTCGAGCCGGGCGCGGAGCTGATCGTCGCGATGCTGGCGGTGCTCAACGCGGGCTGCGCGTATGTGCCGCTCGACAGCCGCTATCCGGCGGAGCGGCTGCGATTCCTGATCGACGACAGCCAGGCGAGCGTGATCGTCACGCGCGACGACGTGGTGGCGCGCACCGATGCGCTGCGCGACGGCTATCTGAACCTGATCGTCCTCGAGGACCACGACGACGAGATCGCCGCGCGCGACGGCGCGTTCGTCGCGAGCGGGCTGCCGGCGCAGATGCCGGCGTACCTGATGTACACGTCGGGCACCACCGATCGTCCGAAGGGCGTCATCGTGCCGCAACAGGCGATCCTGCGGCTCGCCTACCGGCCGGCCTATCTCGACGTGACGCCGGACGACGTGTTCCTCCAGTTCGCGCCGACGGCGTTCGACGCGTCGACGTTCGAGATCTGGACCGCGCTCCTGAACGGCGCGTCGCTCGTCGTGCCGGTCGGGCGCGACGCGTCGCTCGACCAGCTCGGGCCGTTGCTGGTCGACGCGGGCGTGACGATCCTGTGGCTGACGAGCGGCCTGTTCGCGGCGATGGTCGATCACGCGCCGGACGCGCTGCGGCAGCTGCGCTACCTGGTCTGCGGCGGCGACGTGCTGTCGCTGCCGCACGTGGCGCGCGCCCGCGCGCTGCTGGAACGCGGCCAGGTGGTCAATGGCTACGGGCCGACCGAAACCACGACCTTCGCCACCGCGTACCCGGTGCGCGGCGCGCTGGCGGCCGGGCGCACGGTGCCGATCGGCATGCCGATCCAGGGCACGTCGGTGTATGTGCTCGACGACGACCTGAATCCGCTGCCGGCCGGCGCGGCGGGCGACCTCTACATCGCGGGGCCCGGCGTCGCGCACGGCTACGCGAACCGGCCGGATCTGACTGCTGCCGCGTTCGTGCCCGATCCGCATGGCGGCGAGCCGGGCGCCCGCATGTACCGCAGCGGCGACGTCGGCTACTGGGCGCATGACGGCGCGCTGCATTACCTCGGCCGGCGCGACCGGCAGGTGAAGCTGCGCGGCTACCGGATCGAGCCGGCGGAAATCGAGGCGGCGCTGGCCGCGTGCCGCGGCGTGCAGGCCGCCGTCGTGACGGTCGATGCGACGCCGCAGGGCGACAAGCAGCTCGTCGCGTACTGGACCGCAAGCCCGGGCACGGGCGCGGACGTGCCGGACGAAGCCGGCCTGCGCGCGCAGTTGCGGGCGTCGCTGCCGGATCATCTGGTGCCGGCGCGCTTCCACGCGGTGCCGCATATTCCGCTGACGGCGAACGGCAAGGTGGACCGAGCCGCGCTCGCGCGGCTCACGCCGGCCGAAGCGCCCGCCGACGCGGCGCCCGAGACGCTGACGGACACGCAGCGCGTGCTGCGCACGCTGTGGGAAGACGTGCTCGGCCGCGGCGGGTTCGGCCTCGACGACGGCTTCTTCGATCTCGGCGGCGATTCGCTGCTGGCGATCCGGCTGAAGGCGCAGGCGCAGCGCCACGGGCTCGAATTCGAGATCCAGGACCTGTTCGTCCACCAGAGCGTGCGGACGCTGGGCGAGCACATCGAGCGGCAGCGCGGCGCGGGGGCAGGCGCAGTTGCGCCGGCCGAGGCCGCGGTAGCCCGGGCGCCGCTGACGAGCGAAGCGGACCGCGCGCGGCTGCCGGCCGGCGTCGTCGACGCGTATCCGCTCAGCCGCCTGCAACTGGGGATGCTCTATCACGGCCTGCGCCACGAGCGTTCGAGCGTGTACCACGATGTGATCGGCTACGAGGTCGCGTATGCGTACGACGAAGCGTGCCTCGCCCATGCGCTCGACCGGCTGTCGGCCCGCCATCCGGCGTTGCGCACCGCGCTGCGGATGGAGGGGTTCAGCGTGCCGCTGCAGCTCGTGTTCGACACGGCGCGCATTCCGCTGACGGTCACCGACCTGACCGCGCTCGACGCGACGGCGCAGGCCGCCCGGATCGCCGCGTTCATGGACGGCGAGCGGTTCGCCGCGTTCGACATCGCCGCCGCGCCGCTGTTTCGCTGCTTCGTGTTCAAACTGGCGGCGCAGCGCTTCAAGCTGGTGTGGAGCTTCCATCACGCGATGCTCGACGGCTGGAGCGAGGCCGCGCTGACCGCCGAATTCATCCGGCTCTACACGGCGGGCCTGACGGGCGCGCGGAACCCGCAGGACGACGAGCCGGTGCAGGCCGGTTACCGGGATTTCATCGAACTGGAACAGGCCGCGCTCGCCGATCCGGCCCAGCGCGATTTCTGGCGCGGCCAGCTCGACGGCGCGCAGGCGCTGTCGCTGCGCCGCGCGCCGCTGCCGGGCGACGCGGCGGACGAACGGGTGGATTATCTGGAGGTCGAGGTCTCCGTCGAACTGGAGGCGGCGCTGCGCGCGCTCGCGCGCGACGCGAACGTGCCGCTCAAGAGCGTGCTGCTCGCTGCCCACCTGCGCGCGCTGCAGGCGTTGAGCGGGCGGCGCGACGTGCTGACGTCGATGGTGACGCACGTGCGGCCCGAGACCGAGCATGCGGCGCGTGCGGTCGGGCTGTTCCTGAATTCGGTGCCGGTGCGCGCGGCGCTCGACGGCGCGGCATCGCCCGTCGCGCAGGTGCGGCAGGTGTTCGAGATCGAGTCGGGCATTTTCCGGCACCGCTTCTATCCGTCGCAGCAGATCCGGCAGGACAACGGCGGGATCGAGCTGGGTGAGGTGCTGTTCAATTTCACGAGCTTCCACGTGCTGCGCGAGCTGGACGACGCGGACGTGCGGATGCTCGCGGGCCGCGACGGCCATGCGGTCAACAGCTTTCCGGTGCAGGTCGATTTCTCCGTCTCCGCGAGCGACCAGCGGCTGCGCTGCATCGTCGGCTACCGGGCCGACAGCCTGCGGCGCGCCGACGCGGAAGACATCGCGCACGCGCAGCACGAAGCGCTGCGGCGGCTCGCCGGCGAACCCGCCGCAGCGTGGTTGCTGCCTGCCACGCTCGCGCGGCTCGACGACTGGGCGGCGCCGAAGCCGGGGCTGCCGGCCGGCGCGAGCGTCGG
>NZ_JAAGPC010000353.1:0-3238 GCF_017104595.1 Burkholderia sp. Tr-20390
TCGGGGGCCTGCTCGCCCGCATGCTGCGTGCGCCATGCGCCCCAGCCGCCGACGGCGACCACCAGGGCCACGACAGCGGCGATCGGCGCCTTCAGCGAACGGCGCGGCGGCTCGGCCGGCGGCGTGACACGTCCTTCCAGATTCGCGAGAATGCGCGACTGCTGAGCTCCGTCGCCTGCCGGTTTGGTATCGGACAGCAGGCTGGGCGGAGATTTCGAATTTGAATTTTCCGGCGCACTCATTCAGCGTCTCATTGAATCCTGGTTTAATTCACCGCGATAATATAGCCCGGCCTCTCGAAGCAGCCTGATTCTAAGAGCAAGCATTGCAAAACACAATCAATTCCAATTTCCGGGGATTTCTTTGATTGCCGTCGCACTCGTCGCCTATTTCGCCCTTGCCGTAGCGGTTGCGGCACTGTTGCTTTTACCGGGTATCCGCGCGACCGTATTCGAATCCGTCGCCCAGTTTCACGGCCGTCTAACGCGCCGCGCGAACGATCGCGCCTCGCGTACGCGAAGTCAGATTGTTAAATCGGCAAGCGCTACGCGCGGCGCTTTAAACGACGTGCAAAATTTACTGGTTCGCCGGCGCTTGATGATTATGGTATCGGCAGGTATTCTTGCGACGCCGCCATTGGTCGCCATTGCGTTACGCGGCCGGCAATTGTTCCAGTACGACGACACGGCGCGCGTGCCCGACGAGAAGATCGCCGCGCTGCTGCAGGGCGAACAACTCGTGCCGCCCCCGCCGCTGCCGCCGGAAGTCTTCGCCACCAAGGAAGTCGAACAGGTACGCCCGGCGCTGAAGGATGCGAGCCGCGACTGGAACTTGCTGGATCCGGATTTCCGTACGCGTTTGCTGCTGGTCTACAAGATCATGCACGAACAATATGGTTATGAAATGGCGTTGCTGGAAGGTTATCGGAGCCCGGAACGGCAGAACCGGCTGGCGCAGATGGGCACCAACGTGACCAACGCGGCCGCCTTCCAGAGTTATCACCAATTCGGGCTGGCGGCCGACAACGCATTCCTGCGCGACGGCAAGCTGGTCATCTCCGAGAAAGATCCGTGGGCGATGCGCGGCTACCAGTTGTATGGCCAGGTCGCCGAACAGGTTGGCCTGACCTGGGGGGGCCGCTGGAAAATGATGGATCTCGGGCACGTGGAATACCATAAACCCGGTTTTAAACTGGGACGCGGCAGCTAGCCAGGGCTGCCGGACAGGAAATAATGAGGGCGGCATGGGGCTTTTTAATATCCCGGCAGGAAACGATATGGGCGGCGCAAAAAATCATGCATTCCGGTGCGCGATTTTTTCCGGCCGCCGCTTCCGTTTTAAATCTCACAGCGTCCTTTCGTTAATGCGCGCGCCTTCTCCGATGCCGCGGGCGCATTGATGCCAGCCCCCTTCATCCCGTTTGACAGCATGGCGACACATCGCGGCGCCACCCTTGCCGCTCGGCGCGCCTGCGTCGCCTCATCGAATCGCACCGGAACCTGAACGTCCTATGCAACGCATCCTCAACGTGCTGACTCATCCGCGTACGCTCTCGATCGTCGGGATCGTCGCGCTAGCGGCCATCCTCTTCATCGTCGCCGACATGCTGCAGCTGCCGCTCCTGTGGGCGGCGATCGCCTTCGCGGCGATCCTCGCGCTGTGGCTCGTCGTCGCGCTGTGGCGCCGCTGGCGCGTGAAGCGCGCGAACCAGCAGCTCGGCCAGGTGCTGGAAGAGCAGGCGGAAACCGGCAAGATCGCCGCGCCCGCCGCCGCCGCGCTCGCCCCCGACGCGAAGACGGCCGACCTCGACGTGCTGCGCACGCGCCTGTCGGATGCGGTGAAGACGATCAAGACGTCGAAGATCGGCCAGGTGTCGGGCGGCTCCGCGCTGTACGAACTGCCGTGGTACATCGTGATCGGCAACCCGGCCGCGGGCAAGAGCAGCGCCGTGCTCAATTCCGGCCTGCAGTTCCCGTTCGCGGACAAGAACAGCGCCGTGATCCACGGCATCGGCGGTACGCGTAACTGCGACTGGTTCTTCACGACCGAGGGGATCCTGCTCGATACGGCCGGCCGCTATTCGGTGCATGAAGAAGACCGCAGCGAGTGGCTCGGCTTCCTCGGCCTGCTCAAGCGCTACCGCCCGAAGGCGCCGATCAACGGCATCATCGTCACCGCGAGCATCGCCGAACTCACCGGCAACCGCCCCGAATTCGCGATCAACCTCGCGAAAAACCTCCGCCAGCGCGTTCAGGAGCTGACGGAGAAGCTCGAAGTGTTCGCGCCGGTCTACGTGATGTTCACGAAGGCCGACCTGATCACCGGCTTCACCGAATTCTTCAGCAGCAGCGACAAGCACGAGTACGACCGCGTGTGGGGCGCCACCCTGCCCTACGAACCCGACGACAAGCGTGACGTCGTCGCGCAGTTCGACACGCACTTCGAGGAACTCTACGAAGGGCTGAAGGAGATCAGCGTCGCGCAGCTGTCGCTGTCGCGCGGCAACCAGCTGTCGCCGGGCCAGTTGAGCTTCCCGCTCGAATTCTCGACGATCAAGCCGTCGCTGCGCGCATTCCTCGCGACGCTGTTCGAGAACAACCCGTTCCAGTACAAGCCGATCTTCCGCGGCTTCTACTTCACCAGCGCGCTGCAGGAAGGCGAAACCAACAGCGCGGCCGCGCAGCGCATCGCGCATCGCTTCGGCCTCGACGGCGCCGCGCTGCCGAAGCCGCACAGCGCGTTCTCGAAGAACGGCTTCTTCCTGCGCGACCTGTTCTCGAAGGTGATCTTCGCGGATCGCCAGACGGTGCGGCAGTTCGCGAGCCCGACCAAGACGCGGCTGCGCTACGCGACCTTCTTCGGCTTCGTCGCGGCGCTCGCGCTCGCGCTGGGCGGCTGGACCTGGTCGACGATCGGCAACCAGCAGCTCGTCGCGAACGTGCAGGCCGACCTCGACAACGTCACGCGCCTGCAGCAGGGCCGCAACGACCTGCAGTCGCGCCTGCAGGCGATGGACATCCTCGAGGACCGGATCGAGCAGCTCGAGCAGTTCCGCCGCGACAAGCCGATTTCGGTGTCGCTCGGCCTGTACCAGGGCGACCGTCTCGAGCAGCACCTGCTGACCGAGTACTACAACGGCGTGCGCCAGATCCTGCTGGCCCCGGTGTCGCAGAACCTCGCGTCGTTCATGAAGGACGTGAACGCGCACCCCGAAC
Source organism: Burkholderia sp. Tr-20390 (assembly GCF_017104595.1). Taxonomy (NCBI): domain Bacteria; kingdom Pseudomonadati; phylum Pseudomonadota; class Betaproteobacteria; order Burkholderiales; family Burkholderiaceae; genus Burkholderia; species Burkholderia sp. Tr-20390. The sequence continues at coordinate 3,216 of NZ_JAAGPC010000353.1, forward strand.
AGCTCGTGCCGATGACGCGCCCG
>NZ_JAAGPC010000354.1:0-3417 GCF_017104595.1 Burkholderia sp. Tr-20390
CGTCGACGTACTGGCCGGAAATCCAGCGGATCTGCCGCAAGTACGACATCCTGCTGGTGGCCGACGAAGTGATCGGCGGCTTCGGCCGCACCGGCGAATGGTTCGCACACCAACACTTCGGTTTCGAGCCCGATCTCATCACGATGGCCAAGGGCCTCACGTCGGGCTATGTGCCGATGGGTGCCGTCGGCATTCACGAACGCGTGGCGCGGCCGATCATCGACAACGGCGAATTCAACCACGGCCTCACGTACTCGGGCCATCCGGTGGCGGCGGCCGTCGCGGTCGCGAACCTGAAGCTGCTGCGCGACGAAGGGATCGTCGAGCGCGTGAAGAACGACACGGGCCCGTACTTCCAGGCGCTGATGCGCGAAACCTTCGCGCGTCACCCGATCGTCGGCGAGGTGCATGGCCACGGCCTCGTCGCGAGCCTGCAGCTCGCCGAAGCGCCGGCCGAACGCCGCCGCTTCGCGAACGGCGGCGACGTCGGCACGATCTGCCGCGACTTCTGCTTCAACGGCAACCTGATCATGCGCGCGACCGGGGACCGGATGCTGCTGTCGCCGCCGCTCGTGATCTCGCGTCCGGAAATCGATGAACTCGTATCGAAGGCGAAAAAAGCAGTCGATGCAACCGCCCAGCAACTGGGTATTTCGTAACGGTTTTTGCCTACAGGCGTGCGGCGGGCGCCGCACGCCGCCATAACCAGGGGAATTCCACCATGCGTGCCTGCTTTCTTCGCCAAGCCTGTTCCGTTGCCGCCCTTGCCGCCGCGGCCGCGTTCACGTCGGTCGCCAGCCCGACGGCACACGCGGCCGACGAGCTGAACGTCTACAACTGGTCCGACTACATCGCACCCGACACGATCCCGAACTTCCAGAAGCAGACGGGCATCCACGTCAAGTACGACAACTACGACAGCGACGACACGCTTCAGGCGAAGCTGCTGGCCGGCAGTTCGGGCTACGACATCGTCGTGCCGACGTCGAACTACATGGCCAAGCAGATCCAGGCCGGCGTGTACCAGAAGCTCGACAAGTCGAAGCTGCCGAACCTCGCGAACCTCGACCCGCTCTTGATGAAGATGATCTCGGATGCCGACCCGGGCAACCAGTACGGCGTGCCCTGGGCCTACGGCACGGACGGCATCGGCTACAACGCGCAGGCGGTGAAGAAGGCCCTCGGCGACAAGGCGCCGGTCGACAGCTGGGCGCTGGTGTTCGACCCGGCCAACATGGAAAAGCTGAAGAGCTGCGGCGTGTCGTTCCTCGACCAGGCCGTCGACGTGTTCGCCGCCACGCTGCAATACATGGGCAAGGATCCGAACAGCAAGAATCCCGGCGACTACCAGGCTGCGTTCGAAGTCCTGAAGAAAGTCCGCCCGTACATCACCCAGTTCAACTCGTCCGGCTACATCAACGACCTCGCGAACAACGACGTGTGCGTCGTGCTCGGCTGGTCGGGCGACGTCGGCATCGCGCATCGCCGCTCGGCCGAAGCGAAGCGTTCGTACGACATCAAGTTCTCGAATCCGAAGGAAGGCGGCCTGCTGTGGTTCGACGTGATGGTGATCCCGAAGGATGCACCGCACGCCGAAGCCGCACTGAAGTGGATCAACTACGTGTCCGATCCGAAGGTCAACGCGGCGATCACCAACACGGTGTTCTACCCGACCGCGAACAAGGCCGCGCACCAGTTCGTCACGCCGGCCGTCGCACAGGACCCGACCGTCTACCCGCCTGAAGACGTGCTGAAGAAGATGGTGCTGATGAAGCCGATGCCGGCCGACATCCTGCGCCTCGAGAACCGTCTGTGGGCCCAATTGAAGACCGGCCACTGATCGACCTGAATTCCGGCGGCGCAGGCGGCGCTTCACGCCTGCCCGCCTGAGATCCGCGGACCTCCGTCCGCCCGCGCGCGCCGCGCGCACTGTTCCATCCGGCACGAGCCGTCGCCCGTGAGTCGCGTTTTGCGCCTCGCGTGGGGGCGCTCACGCCTGCAATCCGTGAAGAACGAATGGTGAATCCCATGCAATCGATACCCTCTTCCGCTGCTGCACGACAGACCCAACCGGCCCCCGCGGCCCGTACGCAAAACGACGCCTTCGTACGCATTGAAAACGTCGTGAAGAAATTCGGCGACAGCACCGCCGTCGACAACGTGAACCTGACGATCGCGAAGAACGAGCTGTTCGCGCTGCTCGGTAGCTCGGGCTGCGGCAAGTCGACGTTGCTGCGCATGCTCGCCGGGCTCGAGACGGCCACCTCCGGCAAGATCTTCGTCGACGGCGAGGACCTTGCTTCTCTGCCGCCGTACCGCCGCCCGGTGAACATGATGTTCCAGTCGTACGCGCTGTTCCCGCACATGACGGTCGAATCGAACGTCGCGTTCGGCCTGAAGCAGGAAGGCACGCCAAAGAACGAGATCAAGGAACGCGTGGCCGATGCGCTCGCGCTCGTGCAGATGAGCAAGTACGCGCAGCGCAAGCCGCACCAGCTCTCCGGCGGCCAGCAGCAGCGCGTCGCGCTCGCGCGTTCGCTGGTCAAGCGCCCGAAGCTGCTGCTGCTCGACGAGCCGATGTCCGCGCTCGACAAGAAGATCCGCCAGAAGACTCAGCTCGAACTCGTGAACATCATCGAGAAGGTTGACGTGACCTGCGTGATGGTCACGCACGACCAGGAGGAGGCGATGACGATGGCCAGCCGCCTCGCGGTGATGAGCGAGGGCAAGATCGTGCAGATCGGCGCGCCGGGCGAGGTGTACGAATTCCCGAACAGCCGCTTCTCGGCCGAGTTCATCGGCTCGACCAACCTGTTCGAGGGCCGCGTCGTCGAAGACGAACCGGATCACATCTTCGTCGAAAGCGACGACCTCGAAGCCCGCATGTACGTGAGCCACGGCGTCACGGGCCCGCTCGGCATGCCGGTCGGCATCTCCGTGCGCCCGGAACGCATTCACGTGTCGCGCGAGAAGCCGGGCTCGAAACACAACTGGGCGCGCGGCGTCGTGACCGACATCGCGTACATGGGCAGCTACTCGCTGTACCACGTGCGCCTGCCGAGCGGCAAGACGGTCGTGTCGAACCTGTCGAGCTCGCACCTGATGAACGACAACGCGCCGGCGTGGAACGACGACGTGTTCGTGTCGTGGTCGCCGGCGAGCGGCGTCGTGCTGACGCAGTGAGGACGCCACGATGAGAACCTCCGCCTCCAATCCGTCCGCGCCGGTGCCGACCGGCGCCGCGAGCACCGGTACCGGCCGCGCCCGCCCGGGCCGCTTCGACTTCCTGGCGCGCTTCCTGCCGTCGGGCCGCAGCGTCGCGATCGGCGTGCCGTTCGTGTGGCTGGCCGTGTTCTTCGCGCTGCCGTTCGTGCTGGTGCTGAAGATCAGCTTCGCCGACCAGGTGATGGGCATCCC
>NZ_JAAGPC010000355.1:0-3320 GCF_017104595.1 Burkholderia sp. Tr-20390
TGCCGCACGCCGGGGCTGCGGCGCGAGGAAGTCGCGCAACTGTGCGGCGTCAGCCCGACCTGGTACACGTGGATCGAACAGGGCCGCCCGGTGTCGGCGTCGGCCGACGCGCTCGCGCGGATCGCCGTCGCGCTGCAACTGTCGAAGGCCGAGCGCGCGTATCTGTTCGAGCTGGCCGCGCAGCGCGACCCGGCCGAGCCCGACGTCGCGGGCGGCGACCTGCCGCCGACGCTCGCCGCGACCGTCGCGGCCATCGCGACGCCCGCGTACGTGCTCGACCGGCAATGGAACGCCCTCGCCTGGAACGCGCCGGCCGCCGCGCTCTTTTCCGGCTGGCTCGACGGCGAGCACGACCGCAACCTGCTGCGCTTCACATTCATGTCGGCGGCCGCGCGCACGCTGATCGTCGACTGGGAAACCCGCGCGCGGCGGCTCGCGGCCGAATTCCGCGCCGATTCGATCCGTCACCTGACCGATGCGCCCACGCGCGCACTGATCGACGCGCTGACCGCCGGCAGCGACGCTTTCGCGCAGTACTGGGCATCGCAGGACGTGTTCGAACGCGAAGGCGGCCTGCGCGAATTCGACCATCCGGCCGACGGCCGCCTCGTGTACCAGCAGATCACGCTGAAGCCCGCGCACCGCGAGGACCTCAAGCTGGTCGTGCTGGTGCGCGACTGACGCCACTCAGAAGCTGATCGTTGCGGTAATCGTGTCGCTGTAGTTGCCCGGCGCGGGGGTTGTCTGCGCGGGCACGCGCCCGTACACGGGGATCGTCTGGCCGAGTCCGCTGCCCGACCCCGTCGCCATCGACGTGCCGCCCGTGCCGTCGCCCCACGGCGTCGTGTAGCCACCGTCCTTGTAAAGCTGATAGCCGACCGCCCCGCCGCCGCCCGCGCGCGACATTGTGCGCGCGGCGACGTTGCCGCTGCCGCCGCCGTTCAGCGCAATCTGGAACGCGTCGCCGTTCGTGCAGCGCGCATTGATCGACCCGGCCGCCGCCAACGGAGACGTCAATACGCCGGTGGCCGGAAACGCGACGCCCGTCGCGGTGATGATGCAGTCGTTGGTGACCGTGGCCGTGGCGGAGAAGCTCACCGTGCCGGCCGCCGACTGCGCCGCGCACGTCAGCGTCGGCAGGATGCTGAGCAGCGAAAAGCTCTGGCTGTACGTCGCCTGGTTGCCGCTGAAGCTCTGCGTGTAGACCGTGCTGCTGTTGTTCACGGTCGGCACGGTCGGCTGGTTGGCCGTGACGCGGCCATAGACGGTGATGTTCGCGCTCGCGCTGGTGCCGAGCAACGGTTTCTGCAACGTAACGGAGATCGGCGTGGTGCCGGCGCTGACGGAACCCCACGCCTGCGAATAGCCGGAGTCCTGGTACAGGTCGTACTGCATCTGGTTCGTCCCGTTGCTCAGGTAGCGCGGGCTCGTGCCGCCGAGGTTCACGCAGACGAGCACGCCCGTGTTCAGGCTCAGCGCATCCCACGTGCAGTTGACGGTCATCGTGCTGGTGGTCGTGACGGCCAGCAGCCGGATCGGGCTGACGGAGCCGAAGCTCGGCGCCGGTGGCGTGACCGAACAGGAATCCGCGCGTGCCGACGCCCACGGCGCGCCAAGCGCCACGACCAGCAGCAGGCACGACAGCATGCGCAGCCAGCCGCGCGCCGCGTCGAATCGCTCATCCGCCATGGTTTTCCCCGTAAGCACGCTCGCCCCGCGACAACCGTCGCCAGGCCACGCGCCCCTCGATGGTAGCCGGCCGCGTACCGCATCGTTCGCGCCGATTCTTGATCCAGGTCAAGCCGCCCACAGCAATCTATCAGGAATCCGGCACAAAACCTGCCGCGTCGGCGTTTTCACCATTGCCGGCGCCCGAAAGCGTGGAGTAGTCTTCCTTCAACGACAGCGCTGTTCCGTCGGCACGGCAGGCACAACGCGGGAGGCCACCCGCGAGCCGGGCGACATCCCTTGAACGGCTGGAGATAATCACAATGAACGCTACCCGACGTCGTGTCCTTTCCACCGCGCTCGCGACCGCCTTCGCATTCGCACCGGCGCTGCAACCCGTCACCGTCGCCGCAACCTACTCGAACGGCAACGCCACCGCACAGTTCAACGTCACGCTGACGATCCAGGCGAACTGCACGATCGCCGCCAACCCGCTCGCATTCGGCACGACCGGCGTGCTCGCGTCGACGATCAGCCAGCAGACCACCCTGTCCGTCACCTGTACGAACTCGACGCCGTACAACGTCGGGCTCGACGCGGGCGCCGTCACGGGCTCGACGGTCGCCAGCCGGCTGATGGCCGGCACCGCGAACGGCAACACGAGCACGACGGTCGGCTACCAGATCTACCAGGATTCGAGCCACGCCACGGTCTGGGGCAACACGCAGGGAACGGACACGGTCGGCGGCACCGGGACCGGTTCCGCACAGACACTGAACGTGTATGGCCAGGTGCCGGCGCAGGCGACACCGAAGCCCGACACCTATCAGGCGAGCGTCACCGCCACCGTCTACTTCTGACGCCCCGTGGCGTTCCTTCCGCGCGCGCTCGCCGCGCTGTGGGCCACGTCGGCGGCGGCCGTATCAGCGGCCACGCTGCAGATCACGCCCGTGACGATCGAGCTGCCGCCGTCGGCCGCCGCGGCCAGCGTCATGCTCGACAATCCGGGCGGACGGCCGATCTACGGCCAGGTCCGCACGTACCGCTGGACGCAGGAAAACGGCGACGACGTGATGACGCCGACCGACGCGCTGGCCGCATCGCCACCGCTGCTGCAGATCGGCGCGAACGCCGGGCAGTTGATCCGGCTCGTGCGCACGGCCGTCGACGCGCCGGCAGCCGAGGAAAGCTATCGCGTCCTGATCGATGAACTGCCCGCGCCCGGCACTCCGGTCGAAAACGGCATCACGATCCGGCTGCGCTATTCGGTGCCCGTGTTCGTCGAGCCGCCCGGGATGCCGGCGCCGCCGCGTCTCGCGTGGCGCGTCGAGCGCGACGCGCAGGGCCTGCGGCTCGCGGTCGACAATCGCGGCGGACGGCGGGCGCAGCTTTCCGCGGTCCGGCTGGTCGACGCGCAAGGCGCCACTCACGAGGTCGCACGCGGCCTGCTCGGCTATGCGCTCGCCGGCAGCACGCGCCGCTGGCCGCTCAGGCTCGACGCGCGCGCGGCATCGTTCGTCAGGGTACAGGCCACCGTCAACGCGCAGCCGGTCGAGGCGCAGTTGACGACACCCTGACGCGCGGGCCAGAACCCGCCACGGCGCCCGTGCCGGCGGCCACGCAAGACAGACAGAGCGTCGTGGAGAGCAAGA
>NZ_JAAGPC010000356.1:0-3183 GCF_017104595.1 Burkholderia sp. Tr-20390
CCCCCCTTCCTCTTCTCATCATCCTCCCTCCCCTCATTTCTTCCTCTCCCTCTACTCTCCTCCTCCCCACTTTCATTCCTCTTACAACTCTCTCCACACTTCCCTTATGCTGTCCTACAATCTCCACGTCGAGCAGGCGCACCTGACCGACCAGCTCGCCCGCTTCTGGCGCGGCTGGCTCGAGACGAATCGCGGCAACATGCCGCGCGACGAGATGATCAAGAGCGCGGAGCGCATGATCTCGTTCTACCTCGCCCGCGTGAACGACAACGACTGGCCAATGATCGACGCGAACCTCGCGCTCGTCGACCAGACCCGCGAGAACCTGCGCCACGTCGTACGCGGGATGCCGGCCCGCCAGCGCGTCTATGAGGAAATCAAGGCACGCGCGTCGACCCGCTTCGCGCCGATGACCATCGCGCGCATCGTCGGCGACGGCAACCAGGGGCTCGTGGCCGGCAGCTACGCGATCCCGGGCACGTTCACGCGCGAAGCGTGGTTCGACTACGTGCAGCCGGCGATCCGCGACGCGGCGACCAAGGAACTGCAGGCGAAGGACTGGGTGCTGAACACGTCGACGCAGGATGACCTGACGCTCGAGGGCAGCCCCGAGCAGATCCAGAAGACGCTGGTCGGCATGTACAAGACCGAGTACGCGCAGCACTGGCAGAAGTTCATGCAGGGCATCGCGGTGCAGGGCTTCAGCAGCTTCGGCCAGGCCGTCGACGGGATGAACCGCCTCGGCGACCCGCAGGATTCGCCGATCCGCAAGATCCTCGAGACCGCGTACGACCAGACCTCGTGGGACAACCCGTCGCTCGCGAACGTGACGATCAAGAAGGCGCAGACGGGCGTCGTGAACTGGGTCAAGCAACTGTTCTCGCGCTCGCCGGCCGGCCAGGTCGCGGCCGCCAACATCGACATCAACGGCAATCCGGCCGAGGTGCCGATGGGTCCGATCGGCCAGGAGTTCATCGGGCTCGCGCGGATCGTCGCGTTGCATGACGGCACGTCGATGCTCAAGGGCTACATGGAATCGCTGTCGAAGGTCCGCACGCGCTTCAACGTGATCAAGAACCAGGGCGACCCGGGCCCGGGCGCGCGCCAGCTGATGCAGCAGACGCTCGACGGCAACGGGTCGGAACTCGCCGATTCGCTGAAGCTCGTCGACGAGCAGATGCTGACGGGCCTCACCGACTCGCAACGCAAGTCGCTGCGTCCGCTGCTGGTGCGGCCGCTGATGCAGGCGTTCGCGGTCGTGATCCAGCCGGCCAGCGCCGAAGTCAACAAGGTGTGGAACGCGCAGGTCTACCAGCCGTTCCAGAACTCGCTCGCGACGAAGTACCCGTTCGCGGCGAGCGCGAAGGTCGAGGCCGGCGCCGGTGAAATCGCGCAGGTGTTCGGTCCGGACGGCTCGATCGCGAAGTTCGTCGGCACGACGCTCGGGCCGCTCGCGGTGCGCCGCGGCGACACCCTCGCCGCCCGCACGTGGGGCGACATGGGCATCGGCCTCACGCCGGACTTCACGAACGGCTTCGCACGCTGGGTCGCGCCGCTCGCCGGCGGTGCGGCAGGCAGCGCCGCCGCGTCGTCCGAGCCGCAGACCGTGTTCCAGATCCTGCCGCAGCCGAGCACGGGCACGACGGAATACACGATCGCGATCGACGGCCAGCAGCTGCGCTACCGCAACACGCCGCCGCAGTGGACCAACTTCGTGTGGCCGAACCCGCAGGGCTCGCCGGGCGCGACGCTGTCCGCGACGACCTTCGACGGCCGCACGGTGCAGCTCGTCAACGAGCCGGGCCGCTACGGTCTCGAGAAGCTGATCAACTCGGCGCAACGCAAGCGCCGTCCGGACGGCACCTTCGACCTGACGTGGGCGCAGGGCAGCGTGAACGTGTCGGTGACGATGCGCATCATCAGCACGTCGCAACCGTCCGGCGGCGGCGGTGACCAGCCGCAGCAGCAGAGCCTGCGCGGCCTGCAGCTGCCGTCGTCGGTCGCCGACGCGAGCGCGGGTGCCGCGCAGAACGCAACCCAGACCGCCGGCACGGGCACGCCGGCCGCAGCGCCGGCCGTCGCGGCCGCCAACGCAACGCATGCCCAGGGGGCGCAATGACGCAAACCGTACAGGCGCAGATCGCCTACTTCGGCAAGATTCCGTCGCGCGGCGACTTCGTGAAGAGCCCGCACAACCCGCAGTTGCTGCAGACGCTCGACCGCTGGATCGCGCAGGCGCTCGAGCTGCTCGCGGAAGATCCGCGCTGGAAGCTCGTCTACGAGGATGCGAAGCCGATGCATTTCGCGTTCCTCGGCTCGCGCAGCAAGCTCGCGATCGCGGGCCACATGGTCGCGAGCCACGACGTGTCGATGCGCCGCTTCCCGTTCCTCGGCGCGACCGCGCTCGAGGTCGACCGGCCGCTCGCGTTCCTCGCGCGCAGCCCGCTCGCGTTCGCGCGGCTGTGGTCGCGCGTCGCCACGCAGATCCCGCCGCTGCTCGGCAAGGACGAGCCGCCCGGCGCGCTGCAGGCGCTCGGCGACACGCAGGTGCCGATCGACATCGGCGGCCCCGGCACGTCGCATGACGGCACCTTCAACGATTTCGTCGAGCACCAGACGCTGCACGGCCTCCAGGAGATGCTGCTGGAAAGCGGTCATCCGGTGCGGCTGCGCGGCGCGATGCTCGCGCTCGGCTCGCTGCTGCGGCCGGTGATGCAGAGCGGCTCGTCGCACATCGAGCGCGGCCTCACGCTGCCGCTGCCGGTCGATCCGTTCTACCGCAGCCTCGTCGCCGCGTTCTGGCTCGAACTGATCGCGCCGTTCGTCGCGCAGGCCGACTTCGAGCTCGCGATCTTCATCGGCACGATCGCCGAGCGCGAACGGCTCATCATCGGCTTCAACGGCGCGTCGGCGAAGACGCTGCTGAGCGTCGTCGACCCGCAGACCTACGCCGCCCACAACATCGACATCGACGATCCCGAGTGGATCGACGCCCATGCGCAAAACGATCACCAGATCAGCAAGCTCGTCAGCTACCTCGACCAACCGCAACTCTCGCTGCGTGTCGCCATCGACGCGTTCCGCGAAGCGTTCATCGGAGGCTGACGGGATGCATCGCACGATTCAAGTCCGGCGCGCACGCTTTTCGGCCGCGCGCTCGCCCGCCGTCGCCGCCCTCCTCGC
>NZ_JAAGPC010000357.1:0-3148 GCF_017104595.1 Burkholderia sp. Tr-20390
AGGGAGCCTGACGATTACCTACTTTCACACGGGAATCCGCACTATCATCGGCGTAGAGTCGTTTCACGGTCCTGTTCGGGATGGGAAGGGGTGGGACCGACTCGCTATGGTCATCAGGCAAAGAGGGTTGTTGCGCTGGCTTCGCAGCACAACCAATCTGGGAAGAAGCAGTAATCTTGAGTTGTGTGTATCACACACGAGAATCCAACCAATCCGACGCGCTCTGTAGCGCGAAACAGACTTGTTATAGGATCAAGCCTTACGGGCAATTAGTATCAGTTAGCTGAACGCATTACTGCGCTTACACACCTGACCTATCAACGTCCTGGTCTCGAACGACCCTTCAAGGGGATCTAGTCCCCAGGGATATCTCATCTTAAGGCGAGTTTCCCGCTTAGATGCTTTCAGCGGTTATCTCTTCCGAACATAGCTACCCGGCGATGCCACTGGCGTGACAACCGGTACACCAGAGGTTCGTCCACTCCGGTCCTCTCGTACTAGGAGCAGCCCCCTTCAAATATCCAACGCCCACGGCAGATAGGGACCAAACTGTCTCACGACGTTTTAAACCCAGCTCACGTACCTCTTTAAATGGCGAACAGCCATACCCTTGGGACCGGCTACAGCCCCAGGATGAGATGAGCCGACATCGAGGTGCCAAACACCGCCGTCGATATGAACTCTTGGGCGGTATCAGCCTGTTATCCCCAGAGTACCTTTTATCCGTTGAGCGATGGCCCTTCCATACAGAACCACCGGATCACTATGACCTGCTTTCGCACCTGCTCGACTTGTCGGTCTCGCAGTTAAGCACGCTTATGCCATTGCACTATCAGCACGATTTCCGACCGTACCTAGCGTACCTTCGTACTCCTCCGTTACGCTTTGGGAGGAGACCGCCCCAGTCAAACTGCCTACCATGCACTGTCCCCGACCCGGATCACGGGCCAAGGTTAGAACCTCAAACAAACCAGGGTGGTATTTCAAGGACGGCTCCACCGAAACTAGCGTTCCGGTTTCATAGCCTCCCACCTATCCTACACAGATCGGTTCAAAGTCCAATGCAAAGCTACAGTAAAGGTTCATGGGGTCTTTCCGTCTAGCCGCGGGTAGATTGCATCATCACAAACACTTCAACTTCGCTGAGTCTCGGGAGGAGACAGTGTGGCCATCGTTACGCCATTCGTGCAGGTCGGAACTTACCCGACAAGGAATTTCGCTACCTTAGGACCGTTATAGTTACGGCCGCCGTTTACCGGGACTTCAATCAAGAGCTTGCACCCCATCATTTAATCTTCCGGCACCGGGCAGGCGTCACACCCTATACGTCCACTTTCGTGTTTGCAGAGTGCTGTGTTTTTATTAAACAGTCGCAGCCACCAGTTTATTGCAACCCCTTCACCCTCTGCGCGCAGGCGCATCAAGCTACAAGGGCGTACCTTATCCCGAAGTTACGGTACCAATTTGCCGAGTTCCTTCTCCCGAGTTCTCTCAAGCGCCTTAGAATACTCATCTCGCCCACCTGTGTCGGTTTGCGGTACGGTCATCGTTAGACTGAAGCTTAGAGGCTTTTCTTGGAACCACTTCCAATTGCTTCGCTCCCTAAGGAGCTCGCGCCACACCCTTGAATTACGCGCCCGGATTTGCCTAAGCGCCTTCTCCAATGCAGCGACCGGGACTTCCAACACCCGGACAACCTTCCGCGATCCGTCCCCCCATCGCATCTAACAATGGTGCAGGAATATTGACCTGCTTCCCATCAGCTACGCATTTCTGCCTCGCCTTAGGGGCCGACTCACCCTACGCCGATGAACGTTGCGTAGGAAACCTTGGGCTTACGGCGAGGGGGCCTTTCACCCCCTTTATCGCTACTCATGTCAGCATTCGCACTTCTGATACCTCCAGCATCCCTTCCGAGACACCTTCGCAGGCTTACAGAACGCTCTCCTACCATGCGTGCTAAGCACGCATCCGCAGCTTCGGTATATAGCTTAGCCCCGTTACATCTTCCGCGCAGGACGACTCGATCAGTGAGCTATTACGCTTTCTTTAAAGGGTGGCTGCTTCTAAGCCAACCTCCTGACTGTTTTAGCCTTCCCACTTCGTTTCCCACTTAGCTATATTTGGGGACCTTAGCTGGCGGTCTGGGTTGTTTCCCTCTTGACACCGGACGTTAGCACCCGATGTCTGTCTCCCGTGATTGCACTCTTCGGTATTCGGAGTTTGCTATGGCGGGGTAATCTGCAATAGACCCCCCAACCATGACAGTGCTCTACCCCCGAAGGTGAGACACGAGGCACTACCTAAATAGTTTTCGGAGAGAACCAGCTATTTCCAAGTTTGTTTAGCCTTTCACCCCTATCCACAGCTCATCCCCTAACTTTTCAACGTTAGTGGGTTCGGACCTCCAGTACGTGTTACCGCACCTTCATCCTGGCCATGGATAGATCACTTGGTTTCGGGTCTACGCCCAGCAACTGAACGCCCTATTCGGACTCGCTTTCGCTACGCCTGCCCTATACGGTTAAGCTTGCTACTGAACGTAAGTCGCTGACCCATTATACAAAAGGTACGCCGTCACCCCTTACGAGGCTCCGACTGTTTGTATGCATGCGGTTTCAGGATCTATTTCACTCCCCTCCCGGGGTTCTTTTCGCCTTTCCCTCACGGTACTGGTTCACTATCGGTCGATCACGAGTATTTAGCCTTGGAGGATGGTCCCCCCATCTTCAGACAGGATTTCACGTGTCCCGCCCTACTTGTCGCACACCTAGTTCTTTCATACTGTTTTCGCCTACAGGGCTATCACCTGCTATGGCCGCACTTTCCAGAGCGTTCGGCTAACAATACAAATAAAGAGTGCAAGGCTCATCCCATTTCGCTCGCCACTACTTTGGGAATCTCGGTTGATTTCTTTTCCTGCGGTTACTTAGATGTTTCAGTTCACCGCGTTCGCTTCGCATGGCCTATGTATTCAGCCATGGATACTCCAAAAGGAGTGGGTTTCCCCATTCGGACATCTACGGATCAAAGCTTGTTTGCCAGCTCCCCGTAGCTTTTCGCAGGCTACCGCGTCCTTCATCGCCTGTGATCGCCAAGGCATCCACCACATGCACTTGTTCGCTTGACCCTATAACGAGTCTGTCTC
>NZ_JAAGPC010000358.1:0-3113 GCF_017104595.1 Burkholderia sp. Tr-20390
GGCGTTCGACTGGCGGAAGTCGATTTCCAGCCCGAGCGCCTCGCCCGCCGTACGGCAGCGCTGCTCGACGTCGGCCAGCGTTTCCGCGCCGTAGATATGGGGCTCGCGTGTGCCCAACAAATTCAGGCTGCGCCTGCGCGCCCAGCTCCTGGCGAAGCTGCGCGAGATTGCGCCCCATCGCGAGCTGGCGGCCGTGCTCGTCGATCACCTTGAAGTTCATGAACAGGTGCGCGGGCAGCGTTTCCAGCTTGAAGTCGGCCGTTTTCATCGCGATTTGCGTTTCACCCCGCACGTCGGCGATCAGCGCCTCGACGAGCCCGCCCGCGCCGAAGCGCTCGCGGCCCATCCGCTCGACGAAGCCGGCCGCGTACTCGGGCAGCGGCACGCAATGCCGGCGCAGCTTCTGCGGCAGCGACTTCAGCAGCAACTGCACCTTTTCCTTCAGCATCCCCGGCACGAGCCACTCGCAGCGGCGCGCATCGACCTGGTTCAGCGCATACAGCGGCACCGCGAGCGTCACGCCGTCGCGCGGCGTGCCGGGCTCGAAGTGATACGTGAGCGCCATCTCGACGCCGGCCATCGTCGCCCGCTTCGGGAACAGCTCGGTCGTCACGCCGGCCGCCTCGTGGCGCATCAGGTCGTCGCGCGACAGGTACAGCAGCCGCAGCTTGTCCTCGGGCTGGCCGCCCTTCTTCACCTCGTCGCGATACCAGCGCTCGAACGCGGCGCCCGTGTGAATCCCTTCCGGAATCGCCTGATCGTAGTACGCGTAGATCAGCTCGTCGTCGACCAGCACGTCCTGCCGGCGCGACTTGTGCTCGAGCTGCTCGATGTCGGCGAGCAGCTTGCGGTTGTGCGCGAAGAACGCGAGCTTCGTGTCGAATTCGCCCTCGACCAGCGCGCCGCGGATGAACAGCTCGCGCGCCCGCGCCGGATCCTGCTTGCCGAACGCGACGCGCCGGCGGTGGTAGATCGGCAGCCCGTACAGCGTCGCGCGCTCGTACGCGCTGACCTGCGCCGGGCGCTTTTCCCAGTGCGGCTCCGACAGCGATTTCTTCAGCAGGTGCGCGCCGATCTTCTCGACCCATTCGGGCTCGATCTTCGCGAGGCAGCGCGCGTACAGCCGGCTCGTCTCGACGAGCTCGGCCGCCATCACCCAGCGGCCGGCCTTCTTCGCGAGCACGGAGCCCGGCCACAGGTAGAACTTGATCCCGCGCGCGCCGAGATAGTGCGGATCGTCGTCGGCCTTCAGGCCGAGGTTGCCGAGCAGGCCCGTCAACAGGGCCAGATGGACCTGTTCGTAGGTCGCCTCGACTTCGTTCAGCCGCCAGCCGTGCTCGCGCACGACGGTCAGCAGCTGCGAATGGACGTCGCGCCACTCGCGCAGCCGCAGGTGCGACAGGAAGTTCTGCCGGCACGCGTCGACCAGCTGGCGGTTCGACTTCTTGTGCGCGACCGCCTCTTCGAACCACGCCCAGATCTTCAGCCACTGCAGGAATTCGGAGCGCTCGTCGGCGAACCGGCGGTGCGCCTGGTCGGCCTGCTCCTGCGCTTCGATCGGGCGGTCGCGCGGGTCCTGCACGGACAGCGCGCTCGCGATGATCAGCACCTCGCGCAGCGACTGCTGGTCGCGCGCGGCGAGAATCATCCGGCCGACGCGCGGGTCGAGCGGCAGCCGCGCGAGTTCGCGACCGAGCGGCGTCAGCGCGTTGTCGTCGTCGACCGCGCCGAGCTCGTTGAGCAACTGGTAGCCGTCCGCGATCGCGCGACCGGGCGGCGGCTCGAGGAACGGGAACGATTCGATCGCCGTCAGGTGCAGCGACTTCATCCGCAGGATCACCGACGCGAGCGACGAGCGCAGGATTTCCGGATCGGTGAAGCGCGCGCGCGCCTGGTAATCGCTTTCCTCGTACAAGCGGATGCAGACACCGTCGGCCACGCGGCCGCAACGGCCCGCGCGCTGGTTCGCGGCCGCCTGCGAGATCGACTCGACCTGCAGCTGCTCGACCTTGTTCCGGTACGAATAGCGCTTCACGCGCGCGAGACCGGTGTCGACGACGTAGCGGATGCCCGGCACCGTCAGCGAGGTTTCGGCCACGTTGGTCGCGAGCACGATCCGGCGCGTGTTCGACGCCTTGAACACCTTGTCCTGGTCGGCCGCCGAGAGCCGCGCGAACAGCGGCAGGATCTCGGTGTGCGGCGGATGATGCTTGCGCAGCGCCTCGGCCGCTTCGCGGATCTCGCGCTCGCCGGGCAGGAACACCAGCACGTCGCCGGGGCCTTCGCGGCACAGCTCGTCGACCGCGTCGACGATTGCGTCCATCAGGTCGCGCTCGGCTTCGCGCGCGGTCTTCACGCGGTCGCGGCCGCCCGTGCCTTCGGCGTGCTTGACTGCCGGGCGATCCTCGGCCACCGGCCGGTAGCGCATCTCGACCGGATACAGCCGCCCACTCACCTCGATCACGGGCGCCGGGCGCTCGTCGGTGCCGAAATGGCGCGCGAAGCGATCGGCATCGATCGTCGCGGACGTGACGATCAGCTTCAGGTCCGGCCGCCTCGGCAGGATTTCCTTCAGGTAGCCGAGCAGGAAGTCGATGTTCAGGCTGCGCTCGTGCGCCTCGTCGATGATCAGCGTGTCGTACGCCTTCAGCAACGGGTCGGTCTGCGTCTCGGCGAGCAGGATCCCGTCCGTCATCAGCTTCACGGACGCGCCCGGCGCGAGATTGTCGGTAAAGCGCACCTTGTAGCCGACCACTTCGCCGAACGGCGTGCCGAGCTCCTCGGCGATCCGCCGGCCGGTGGACGACGCGGCGAGGCGGCGCGGCTGCGTATGGCCGATCAGGCCCGTGCCGCCGGCGCCAAGGCCGCGGCCGAGATCGAGACAGATCTTCGGCAGCTGCGTGGTCTTGCCCGAGCCGGTTTCGCCGCAGACGATGACAACCTGATGACCGGCGATCGCGCGCGCGATTTCGTCGCGCTTGCCCGACACCGGCAGGCTTTCGGGGTACGTGATCGGCGGGACCGGGTTCGGTGCGACGACCGCGCGCGGCGGACGCTCGCGGCGCGGCGCGCGCTCGCCCGTCGCAGCGGACGCATCCTTCGCGGCCGGCTGG
>NZ_JAAGPC010000359.1:0-2941 GCF_017104595.1 Burkholderia sp. Tr-20390
CCGCCGGGCCGGCCGCGCGGCATGCGCTGGACGACCGGGCGGCGTGGCTCGCCGCCGAGCCGCTGCCGGCGCCGCGCCTGCACCCGGACGGGATCGCTTACGTGATCTACACGTCCGGCTCCACCGGCGCGCCGAAGGGCGTCGCCAACACGCATCGCGCGCTGGTCAACCGGCTCGACTGGCATGGCTCGCTGCTCGCCGACGCCGCGCCGGTGCGCGTGCTGCAGAAGACGCCGTACTTTTTCGACGTGTCGGTCTGGGAATTCCTGTGGACGCTGCAGAGCGGGCATGCGCTGGTGATCGCGCCGCCGGAGCTGCACAAGGACCCGGCCGGGCTGGCGGCGCTGCTGCGCCACGCGCGCATCGCGGTCGCGCACTTCGTGCCGTCGATGCTGAACGCGTTCCTGGACGCGGTGCCCGGGCAGCGCTTCCCGGATCTCGCGCTGGTCGTCTGCAGCGGCGAGGCGCTGCTCGCCGAGCAGGCCGAGCGCTTCCACCGGCTGCTGCCCGGCGTGCGGCTCGCCAACCTGTACGGGCCGACCGAGGCGGCGATCGACGTGAGCGTGTGGCATTGCGCGCCGGGCGAGGCCCACGCGCGCGCCGGCGTGCCGATCGGCCGGCCGATCGACAACGTGTCGCTGTACGTGCTGGACGCGGGCCTCGAGCCCTGCGCGCCCGGCCGCGCGGGCGAGCTGTACATCGGCGGCGCGGGGCTCGCGCAAGGGTATGTCGGCCGCGCGGATCTCACCGCGGCGAGCTTCGTGCCCGATCCGTACGCGGGTCGGGCGGGCGCGCGCATGTACCGCACCGGCGACATCGCGATGTTCGGCGAGCACGGTGAACTGCATTACCTCGGCCGGCGCGACGAGCAGGTCAAGCTCAACGGCAACCGGATCGAACTGCGCGAGATCGAGGCGTGCCTGCTGGCGCTGCCGGGCATCGCGCAGTGCGCGGTGGTGCCGGTGCGGGTGCACGGGCGCGTGCGGCTGCTGCATGCCTTCGTCGAGCCGGCCGCGGGGTGGGACAGCTGGCCGGTGGACGCGCTGCACACGGAGCTGGCCGCGCGGCTGCCCGAATCGATGCGTCCGGCGCGCATCGACGTGGTGGAGCGCATCGCGCTGCTGCCGGCCGGCAAGATCGACCGCAAGCGCCTGGCCCAGCTCGCCGACGCGGCGCTCGAGACGCGCGCGCGCGGCGCCGAGGTGCGCGCCAGGACACCGTTCCAGGCCGAGGTCGCCGCCGAGTGGTCGGCCGTGCTCGACGTCGCCGACATCGGGCCGGACGATCACTTCTTCATGCTCGGCGGCAGCTCCGTGCAGGCGATCCAGCTGATCGCGCGTCTGAATGGCCGCTACGGGCTGCTGCTGTCGCCGCCGCTGCTGTTCGGCGCACCGCAGCTCGACCGGTTCAGCGCCCAGGTGCTGGTCGCGCTCGGCCAGAAGGCCCAGCGGGAGGACCGCCTCGAAGCGCTGCTCGATCGCCTCGCGCCGGACGACATGGACGAACTACTCACACTGTTTTCATCGTCGGGAGAGCTGGTTTGATGTCGCATAACGATTCCACCGAAAACAAGCGTCGCCAATTGCTCGAAGCGTTCGGCAGGCAGCGTGGCGCGGGCAGCCGCGACGCGATTACCCGCCAGGCGCGGCCGGCGGACCTGCCCGCGTCGGCGGAACAGGTGCGGATGTGGGTGCAGATGGCGATCAGCGGCGGCGCTGGCCATTTCCACGTGCCGCACGTGCTGGAGATCGCGGGCACGCTCGACGAAGCGGCGTTGCGGGCGGCGCTGTGCGACGTGGTCGCGCGGCACGAGGCGCTGCGCACGACGTTCGACGCGCGCGACGGCGGCTTGTACCAGCGTTTGCAGCCCGAGTTCGATCCGTCGCTGCCCGTGCATCGTCACGCGGCGGGCGCGACCGACGCGGACATCGCCCGCACGATCACCGCCGAAATCGCGCAGCCGTTCGACCTGGCGCACGGGCCGCTGCTGCGCGTGTCGCTGCATCGTGTCGGCGACGCCCGGCAGATTCTCGTGCTGACCGCCCATCACCTGATCGTCGACGGGTGGTCGCTGGAACTGATGCTGGCCGACTGGTGGCGGGCCTACGCGGCGCGGCTGGCGGGCCGCGAGCTCGAGCCGCCGGCCGACGACGAGCCGCACTATGCGGACTATGCGCTGTGGCAGCAGGCGCGCGGCGCCGCGGACAGCGCGCCGAGCCTTGCCTACTGGCAGGGCCGGCTGGCCGGCGCGACGACGCTCGAATTGCCGTTCGCGCTGCCGCGCCCGCCGCGGCGCGCGCACGACGGCGAACTGGTGTTCTTCACGATTCCCGCCGCCGTGCGCGCGCGGGCCGAGGCGCTGGCGCGCCGGCAGGGCGGCACGCTGTTCACCGTGATGCTGGCCGCGTGGCGGTGCCTGCTCGGCGACTACGCCGGCCAGGACGACTTCTGCATCGGCACGACCGCGTCGAACCGCGTGCATCCGGGCAGCGAGCGCATCGTCGGCTTCTTCGCGAACCTGCTCGCGTTGCGCACCGCGCGGCAAGGCTGCGCCACGTTCGCCGCGCTGGTCGAGCGCGAGCGCGACACCGTCGCCGACGCGCTGCGGCATCAGGCGGTGTCGTTCGACCAGGTGGTCGAGCAGGTCGGCGTCGCGCGCGATGCCGCGCGCAGCCCGCTGTTCCAGGTCAACTTCGTGCTGCAGGACACGAAAGGCGCGGTGCCCGGCGCCGCCGAGCCGGCGACGCCGGCCGGGATGCCGGCGATGACGGTGCGCGACGACCTGTATCGCTACGCGCAGTTCGACCTGACGCTGTTCGCCGAGCTGACGTCCGACGGCGTGCGCTGCTGCACGGTGTTCCGCACCGATCTGTTCGAGGCCGCCGATATCGAGCGGCTGTCGCGCACCTATGCGCAGTACCTCGACGCGCTGACCGCGCAG
>NZ_JAAGPC010000360.1:0-237 GCF_017104595.1 Burkholderia sp. Tr-20390
GGGAGTAGCGATAATGGATGAGAGTGGGAGTAGTGTGTGGAGCGGAGAGTGACGTGGGAGAGGAGAAAAGCGAGGAGAAGGAGGATGGTGTGAGAAGAGGAACGGGAATAGGAGATGTAAGAGGAGGGAGTGAGAAAATAAACGATGGGCAAGAATGAAGAGATGAGTAGGGGGAAGGTTGGGTAGTGTAGTTCGGGGTACAAGTAGAGTAATGTGATCTAATTGTTTTTTTTTTTT
>NZ_JAAGPC010000361.1:0-2466 GCF_017104595.1 Burkholderia sp. Tr-20390
TCTTTGCATTGTTTGTCAAAGTCGGCCGGAACCGGCGCCATGCGATACGGTCGGCTTGCGTTTTCCGGCCCGATTGACGATCCTACGCACTTTCCGGCTCGCGCCGTTCGTCGTGCGCGCCAGCCAGCGGCGCCGGGCCGCGTTCGGCCCGACCGCCGTGCCTCACGGCGCCTGCACGCGATCGGCGTGCACCGCAGCGGGGCAGCCGCATCGCGGGTCGCCGCGCATCGTCCGGCAACCGGCCCCGTCTCACCCGTTCTCCCCGGCGCCGCGCCGTTTCCCCGGCCGGCAATCCGAACCCGCCCGCCGAGGGCTTTCGTTATTCCGTTTATGTTTCGTTCCCTGACGACCCTGATCAAGAAGTGGCGCGCGTCGCGCAATGCCGGTCACCAGCTCGATGCGCTGCTCGCGCACGCCGACGCCGATGCGTCGTACGCCGAGCGCAGCGAATGGCTGATCGAGCTCGCGCACTGGCTGCGCCGCACCGGCACGATGCAGGCCGCGCCCGACGCGCCGGCCGATCGCGACGCCGATGCGCGCGCGTATCCGGCCCATGCGCGGTTGCGCTACCTGTTCCACGTGCTCGATCGCAATCCCGCGTGGAAAACCCACGCCGCGCGCATCCTGCGCGGCATCCTGCGCGAGTGCGACGGCATCTCGCTCCTGTGCGACGCCGGCATGCCCGTGCACTCGGGCTTCTTCGGCGCGCTGTTCGAGCGGATCGACGCGTCGCTGATCCCGCCCGCGCCGAACCGCCGCGAGCTGTCCGCGCTGTTCACGCTGATGTTCCCGACGCCGGAAGACGCGCAATGGATCGACGCGCTGCCCGACGATCTCCTCACGCGCCTCGCCGAGCTGATCTCGTTCGACGTCACCGACGAAGAGCGCCACGAGCCGGGCTCGTTCTCGCGCGACCTGCTGGCCGCGCTGCACAACCTGACCTGCCAGATCAGCTCGACCGGCCTGTCGCAGACGGTGCGCAGCCGGCTCTCAGACGACGACGCACGCAAGCCGCTCGAAACGCAGCCGTTCTACCGCCTCACGCGCGCGATGCTCGCGGTCGAGACCGCGCACGCGGCCGTCGAGGACGGCGGCGACCCGAGCAAGCTGCTGCACGAGGTGAACTACCTGCGCGTGCTGCTCGACGAATGCCGGATCGCCGTCGACGACGTGTTCTCGCACCTGTACCGCAACGGCGTGTCGGTCGACATCGTGTTCCAGGTCGAACGGATGCGCATGCGCATCGTGCGCGCCGAGATGCTGCTGAACGCGTGGATGGCGCGCGACGACCTGCACGGCATGGCGCACCTGACGGCCGAGCTCATCGACGCGAACCACAACAGCCAGAGCGTGTCGCACCTCGTGCGCAGCAACTTCTCGCTGTTCGCGCGCAAGCTCGTCGAGACCAACGCGGACACCGGCGAGCACTACATCTCGCGCGGCCGCGCCGAGTACCTGAAGATGCTGCGGATGGCCGCGGGCGGCGGCCTCGTCACGGTCGTGACCGTGTGCGTGAAGTTCGCGATCACCGGCGCGCACCTGCAGTCGATGCTCGAAGGGCTGCTCGCGGGCGTCAACTACGCAGCCAGCTTCATGCTGATGCACTTCCTGCACTTCACGCTCGCGACCAAGCAGCCCGCGATGACCGCGCCGACCCTCGCGCGCGAGCTCGACGACACCGGCCACGAGGAAGGCGTGAAGGCGTTCGTCGCGTCGGTGATCGCGCTGATCCGCACGCAGGCCGCCGCGATTTCCGGCAACGTACTCGTCGTGCTGCCCGTGTGCCTGCTGGTGCAGCTGTTCGCGGGCAACGTGATGCACGCGAACCTGATCTCGCCGGAGAAGGCGCACGCGACCCTGCACTCGTTCTCGCTGCTCGGCCCGACGCCGCTCTACGCGGCGCTGACCGGCGTGCTGCTGTGGGCGTCGAGCCTGCTCGCGGGCTGGGCCGACAACTGGTTCGTGCTGCACCGGGTCGGCGACGCGCTCACGTACAACCGCCGGCTGCGCCTCACGCTCGGTCAGGCCGGTGCCGCGAAGCTCGCGCACTTCTGCCGGTCGAACGTGGCCGGCGTGGTCGCGAACGTCGGGCTCGGCCTGATGCTCGGCCTCGTTCCGGCGATCGTCACCGTGTTCATGTTCCCGTTCGAGGTGCGGCACGTGACGCTGTCGGCCGGCTCGATCGGCATCGCGCTCGGCGTGCTGGGCAAGGATACGCTCGGCACGCCCGAGCTGTGGTGGGCCGGCGCCGGCGTGCTCAGCATGGCGATCCTCAACGTGCTCGTGAGCTTCGCGCTCGCGTTCACGATGGCCGTGCGCTCGCGCAGCCTGCGCCGGACCAAGGTGCGCGCGCTCATCGCCGCGATCGTCCGCACGGTGCTGTCGAATCCGCTCGCGCTGTTCTGGCCGGGCAGCAGCCCAGCCGCGCGCGCCGGCCAGCCGGGCTCGCACTGAGCCTGCTGCGGC
>NZ_JAAGPC010000362.1:0-238 GCF_017104595.1 Burkholderia sp. Tr-20390
GAAAAAAAAAAAAAGAGAGTCAACTGCGATCGTCACGCGGCAAGAGTAATGAGAAAAAGGAACGAATAGATAGACATTCTATGCATTGCAAGAGCACAGACAAATGCAAAGTACTGTCGCTGTGTATGACCGTTCTTATCACTCTGAATGTACACTCAGCTGTCAGCGTAGGATGTGCTGTATACGAGCTCGCAGTGTGACTATCTGATATCGCTAGCACTTTGTTGGCCGTTTGAGA
>NZ_JAAGPC010000035.1:0-237 GCF_017104595.1 Burkholderia sp. Tr-20390
TATGTGTCTGGACAGAGAAGGCAGAGCACGTGACACGAAAGAGGAGGTGGTGTAGAGTGAGAGGCGGAGTCACATGAGTCGCGCATTTATCGGAATGTGGTGCATCGAGGAATAGTAAACGACGAAGGGATATCGATCGACAGTGTGGAGAATTGTTGACGAGTAGTTGAAGTTGTGTAGTGTGGTGACGACAAGGAGAGACGATGTTCTGTGTGCGTGGGGTTTTTTTTTTTTTTT
>NZ_JAAGPC010000036.1:0-61316 GCF_017104595.1 Burkholderia sp. Tr-20390
TCTCCGCGCAGCGTTGCGGCGCCGGCCGTGCGCCGCCACAGGAAGCTGGCGAGGTGCTCGACGGGCAGCGGCGCGCCGGATTGGTCGGCCGCGTGGCCGATGTTCAGCAGGCAGCCGCAGTCGGCGGACACGAGCCGGTCGCAGCCCGTCGCGCAGGCCGACGCGACCTTGTCGCGCACCATCGCGCCGGAGATGTCGGGATGCTTCAGCGAGAACGTGCCGCCGAAGCCGCAGCATTCGGATTCCCGTTCGTGTTCGATGCGCGTCACGCCCGGCAGCGCGTCGACGAGCGCGACACCGTGCACGCGTGTGCCCATCTCGCGGCGGGCCGCGCACGACGTGTGCAGCACCACGCGCTCGTCGGCGCCGGCCGGCGCGGCGAGTGCATCGAGCCGCACGTCGAGCACGTGTACGAGGAATTCGGTGAGTTCGTAGGTGCGTTCCGCGATCGCCCGCGCCTTGGGGCCGTGGACGGGATCGTCGGCGAACAGCGCCGGCCAATGGTGCCGGATCATGCCGCCGCACGAGCCGGACGGCACGATCACGGGCCACGGTTCGGCGAACAGGTCGAGCTGCGCGGCCGCGACGCGGCGCGCCTCGTCGGGATTGCCGCTGCTGTAGGCCGGCTGCCCGCAGCAGCTCTGGCCGCGCGGATAGTGGACGGTCAGGCCTTCGCGTTCCAGCAGGCGGACCGCGTCGAGCCCGGCTTCGGGGACGAACAGGTCGACCAGGCAGGTCGCGAACAGGTAGACGTGCGCGGGGGCGGCGGCGGGGTACTGCCTTTCGTTCATGTCTCGCTCCAGAGGCGACGGCCCGGCATGCGGATGCGGGACGACGATTTCGCTGCATAATTCCCGCGACGGCGCCGCAGCTCAAATTGGTTGGGCCAATCGGCGCGGAAGGCATTCCGCGGGGAGACGCGACGATGGCAGCGATGACGGCACGGGGCCGGACCGAAGTGGTGATGCGCAAGATCGAGACGGCGCTGCTCGACGGCACCTGGCCGGCCGGCGCGCGCCTGCCGGCCGAGCGCGTGCTTGCGCAGGAATACGGCGTGGCGCGCAATACGGTGCGCGAGGCGACCCAGCGGCTCGTCGCGCGCGGGCTGCTGCAGAGCCGGCGCGGCGCGGGTGTCTACGTGACGGACCAGTTGCGTGCCGGGATCGCGTCGCCGTGGGGCCAGCTGGTCGCCGATCATCCGGCGCTGCGCGACGACATCCTCGAGTTCCGCCGTGTGCTGGAAGGCGCGACCGCCTATTTCGCCGCGCTGCGCGCCGATGCGAACGACCGGCGCCGGATCCGGGCGCTGCTGCGCGAGCTCGAAACCGCGCACGCGAACGGCGCCGCGGCCGTCGAAGCCGCGACCGACGCGAAGCTGCACGAGGCGATTGCGCTCGCGTCGCACAACACGATGTTCCTGCACCTGCATACCAGCGTGATCGGGATGTTGCGCGAGCACATCTCGATCAACGTGGCGGGCATGACGACGCACGACGAGCAGGCGTCCGAGCTGCTGTTGCTGCAGCACCGCGTCGTGTGCGACGCGATCTGCGCGCAACGGCCCGAGGAGGCGCGCACCGCGATGCAGACGCATATCGACTATGTGCGCAGCCATTTCGAGCGCAGCGGCGATGGAGCATGAAATTGGTTGGGCCGCTTTGGCGCGTGACCCGTCCGGCGGGCGACTCCGGAGCGGCGGGGCATCGGTGCCCGGCAGGCGGGCGGCCATCCGTGGCTTGAAGCGGCCGGCGGTGCCCCCCGCGATTGACCGGTTCATCGGGCGCCCACTAGAATCGGCCGGAACCGCGCGCCAGCCGCGCGCCGCGGCGCATGCGGGACTTTTGTTCCGCCAGTCGAGGAAGTTTCCGTGTTCACCTCTTTGATCCGGCGCGCACTGGCCGCGCTGTCGTGGCGCGCCGCATGCCGCCAGGCCCGCGCGCTGGTCGTCTGCGCGCTGCTGCCGCTCGCCGCGTGCGCGACGCATCCGCCCGCCACCTCGCTCGATCGCCCCGTCTCCCACGCGTTGTCGGCCGATATCGCGACACCGTTGCGCGATGCGCTAGCCGCGACGGAAGCCGCGCATCCGGGGCAGTCGGGCTTCCGGCTGCTGGCCGATGGCGCCACCGCGCTGCAGATGCGCATCGCGCTCGCGCGGGCGGCGACGAAGACGCTCGACATGCAGTACTACATCGCGACCGAGGACACGACCGGCAAGCTGCTGCTCGCCGCGGCGCTGTACGCGGCCGATCGCGGCGTGCGCGTGCGGATGCTGGTCGACGACCTGAACTTCCACGATATCGATCGCGTGATGGCCGCGCTCAACACGCACCAGAACATCGAGATCCGCGTGTTCAACCCGTTCGGCGCATCGCAGCGCGGCATGGTCGAGCGCACGGCCAACTTCTTCACGCGGATCGACAGCTTCACGCGCCGGATGCACAACAAGGCGATGATCGCGGACAACCAGCTCGCGATCGTCGGCGGCCGCAATCTCGGCGACGAATACTTCAGTGCGAGCCCGACACTGCAGTTCCGCGATCTCGACGTGCTGGCCGCCGGCCCCGTGACGAGCGACATCTCGAAGAGCTTCGACGACTACTGGGCGAGCGCGAGCAGCTATCCGTTGCGCGTGCTGAATCAGCAGACGTTCGATCCGAAGGATCTCGACGCGATGCGCGACGAGTTGCGCGACCACTGGCGAAAGAATGCCGATCCGTACAACGCGAAGCCGCTGAACGCGACGCCGCTCGCACGGCAGATCGCGCGCGACGAACTCGAACTCGTGTGGGCGCCTGCCGAATTCAAGGTCGATGCGCCGGACAAGGTCGCGCGGCCGACCGGCACGTACGTGAGCCCGCCGATGCAGCGCCTGGCCGAGCTGACGCGCGGCGCGCAAAAGGAATTCCTCGCGTTTTCGCCGTACTTCGTGCCGCACGACGCCGGCGTGAAGATCCTCGGCGACACGGTCGCGCGCGGCGTGCGCGTCGCGATCGTCACGAATTCGCTCGCGGCGACCGACGCGGTCGCGGTGCAGGCCGGCTATGCGCCGTACCGCGTGCCGTTGCTGCAGCGCGGCGTCGAGCTGTACGAATTCAAGTCGCAGCCGGACCAGCAGCCCGCGCGGCTGTTCGGCTCGCGCTCGCGTGCGAGCCTGCATGCGAAGGCGTACGTGATCGACCGGCAAATCGTCGTGATCGGTTCGCTGAACCTCGACCCGCGTTCCGCGTACCTGAACACCGAGCTCGCGCTCGTGGTCCATAGCCCGGTGCTCGCGCAGCAGGCCGCGGCGATCTTCGCGCGCGTGACGCAGCCGGACGAAAGCTACCGCGTCACGCTCGCGAAGCGGACCGACGGCAGCCCGCCCGCGCTCGAATGGACGGGCACCGAAAGCGGTCAGGCCGCCACCTATCACGTCGACCCGCATGCGGGGCTGCTGCGCAACGTGATGACGGGCATCTTCACGCTGCTGCCGGTCGACGACCAGTTGTAAGGGCGGCAACGGCTCCGGCAAAACCCGCGATACCGGTGCGCGGGGAAAGGTGATAAGGTTGTGCGCGCAACGATATATGAATCGTGAAGGGCGCTTCCGGGCCGTTCGCACAATGCGGGTCGGAACGGCGCCGGCAGACGATGGACGATGCGCGCCGCCGCTCGCCGTGGCCGCGCGCCGTCGCAACCGGAGTTCCCCATGCAACGTGTACCGAACCAGCCGTTCATGCGCCCCGCGCGCTTCTCCGAAGCCGAATGGCAGGCGCGGGTGCAGCTCGCGGCCGCCTACCGCATCTTCGATCACCTCGGCTGGACCGAGCTGATCTACAACCATATCTCGCTGCGCGTGCCAGGCGAGGACGGGCATTTCCTGATCAACCCGTTCGGGCTCCATTACCGCGAGGTGTGCGCGTCGAACCTCGTGAAGATCGACATCGACGGCAACGTGATCGGTCATTCCGACTGGCCGATCAACCCGGCCGGCTTCACGTTCCACAGCGCGATCCATGCGGCGCTGCCCGATGCGCACTGCGTGATGCACGTGCACACGACGCCGACGATGGCCGTGTGCTGTTCGCGCGACGGGCTGTCGTTCTCCAATTTCTATTCGGCGCAGCTGTACGGGAAGATCGCGTATCACGACTTCGAGGGCATCACCGTGCATCTCGAAGAGGGGCGGCGCATCGTCGAAAGTGCCGGCGGGCGGCCGGTGCTGCTGCTGCGCAACCATGGGCCCGTGACGATCGGCGCGACGCTCGCGCAGACGTTTTCGCTGATGTGGCTGCTCAATCGCGCGTGCGAGGTGCAGGTCGCCACGCATGCGATCGGCGACGCGCTGCCGATTGCGCCGCCGGTGCTCGAGGGGTGCGTGCGCGATTCGCTGAATTTCGATCCGAAGCATGGCGCGGGGCAGGACGCGTTCGACGCGCTGCAGCGGATCGTCGATCGCATCGATCCGGGCTATCGCGCGTGACGTGAAGCGGTGCACTCGCATCGGCATGCCTGATACGGGGTGAACCGGATCCGACGGCGGCGTGCGCAAAAAAAACGCGGCCGGGCGGCCGCGTGAATACTCGCAGACTCCTTCGGACGAAGGAAACAAGCAACTGTGAGACGAAGTGTAGCGAAAGCCCGCGCGCCGATTCAGTCACCTGGCTGCAAAGGTCCATTCCAGCTTGATGCAGACTGCGCGCCGTGCGCCGCGCGAGCGGGCCGGCCGGGCGCGGTGCGGCGATTCGCTGCATGGCCGTTCGGTCGACTCCCGGACCGGCGGCGATCGACTACCATCCTATCTGGCGCCCCCGCTCGGGCGGCGTACAACGTCGTACAAGGAGAGTCCATGCTCAAGCTGCGTTTGCTCCAGGTCGCGTTACTCGCGGGCGTGCTGGCTGCCGGCAGCGCCGCCGCCGAAACGGTGCGCCTGTCCGCCAATCTCCAGCCGTCGAGTGAAGTGCCGCCCACGGCGACCAAGGGCTCGGGCGACGTCGAGGCCACCTACGACACGGCCACGCACATGCTGCAGTGGAAGGTCACTTACGAACACCTCACGGGGCCGGCCACCGCCGCGCACTTCCACGGGCCGGCGCCGGTTGGCCAGAACGCAGGCGTGCAGGTGCCGATCCCGAAGGAGGAGCTGGCGAGCCCGATCAAGGGCTCGAAGGAACTCACCGACGCGCAGGTCACCGACCTGATGGGCGGCAAGTGGTATTTCAACGTCCATACGAAGGAGCATCCGGCCGGCGAGATCCGCGGCCAGGTGATGCCGGCGAACTGAGTGCCGGCGTTTGATCCGTGAGCGCCGGAAACCGGCAGACGCAGGCGGCATTCCGCTGTGTCGGGTGCGGGCATGAGGGCCATGCCGATGTGGTTGGTGCGATCACCATACTGGCGCGGGGGCACCGCGTTGCAGCCTGTGGAGAGCCGGTGCAGTCGGGCAGCTCCGTGAAGCAGGAACCCGCCGAGGCGATCTGAGACAAGCATCATCGTTTCAAACGCGGTAGGAATCCCGAGCCTTCAGGCGCGGGAGGATGTCAAGTAGAGGCATCTGTCGAGCGGTGCGGGAGCGATCGCACGTACCATCGTCACACTGTGATTACGGAGTGCGTCCGATGAGTTGGCAAAGCAAGTTCGCCTGCTGGCTGCTGCGCTGGCAGTTCCGTCCCGAGACCACGCGCGAGGTGCTCGATCCTGCCCGTGCACGGCGCTTTACCGACCTGCGGATGGTCGTGCCGCGCCGTGCGCCGTCGGGCTACCGGCTGCGCCAGTGCCATGGCCCGGGCGACGCGCCGCTGCGCGGCGAATGGCTCGAACGCACCGACTCGGTTGCGGGCCGAGGCCCTGGCCGCACGCTGCTGTACTTCCATGGTGGCGGCTATTACTTCTGTTCGACGAAGACCCACCGTCCGCTCGTGTTCGGCCTGACGAAGCGCGCGGGCGTGCGCTCGTTCTCGCTCGACTACCGGCTGGCGCCCGAGCACCGCTTCCCGGCCGCGCTCGACGATGCGCTGGCCGCGTACCGGCAACTGCTGGCGCTCGGCACGCCGCCCGAGTCGATCGTGCTCGGCGGCGACTCGGCGGGCGGCGGCCTCGCGCTCGCGACGCTCGTCGCGCTGCGCGACCGCGGCGAGCCGCTGCCGGCTGGCGCGATCCTGTTCTCGCCGTGGACCGACCTGGCCGCCACCGGCGCGACGCTGCGCACGAACGACGGCGCCGATCCGATGTTCGCCGGCGCGGCGCTGCCGAAGGCCGCGAAGCTGTACCTGGGCGATGAGCCGGGCACGAATCCGTACGCATCGCCGCTCTATGCGGATTTCGCGGGGCTGCCGCCGCTGTATATCCAGGTCGGCAGCACCGAGGTGCTGCTCGACGATTCGCGCCGCGTCGCCGAGAAGGCGAAGGCGGCCGGGGTCGCGGTGGAGATCGAGGTGTGGCCCGACATGCCGCACGTGTGGCAGCTGTACGCGCCGATGGTGCCGGAAGCGCGTGACGCGCTCGACCGCGCGGCCGCGTTCCTGCGCCGCGTCGCGGTCGAGCGTGCGGTTCAGCGTGCCGGCGAGGCGTCGATCGCCTGATAGGCGGCCTTGACGGCCACCGAGCCGTACTTGCGCTCGAGCCGGCGCACGGTGAAGTGGCCGTGCGCCATCTGCTGGAAGTGGTCGATGAACAGCGTATTGACGGTCGCGCCGAGCACGGCGCCGATCGCCGGAATCGACTTCGCGGCCATCTGCTCGGTCACCTGTACCGAGAAGCGCGACGCCACCGTCTGCACGAGCTTGAACACGGCCGCCGAGCTGTGTGCGGCGATGCCCTTCGTCGTGATGTCGGACGACGCCTTCGAAATCGCCTGCGCGAGCGCGCCGCGCAGCACGAAATAGCCGAGATCGGCGTCCTCTTCCTGCTTGTCCGGGTTGCCGCCCATGCCGAGCACGGCCAGGCATTGCAGCTGCGTATCGACCGAGCCCAGGTCTTCGCCCTCGCTGCGCGCGATGTCGCACACCGAGCGGAAGATCAGCGTCGTCGTCACCGGCAGCTCGACCGGCAGCGCGAGAAAGCCGAATGCGCCGCCCGCCGCGCCGGTCGTCGCGACCGCGAGCTTGTGCAGCAGGTTGCTCGGCTTGTCGGGTTCGGCGTCCGGCCCGGGCGGCTTGCCGAGCGTGCGCAGCGCGATGTTCAGGCACTTGCGCAGCGCGAGCTGCGTCGCGTCGTTGATCTTGCCGGTCGCGAAATCCGGCAGCCGGGCGATCATTTTCTCGACCGGCGCGCCGAGCATGCCCGTCAGCTTCATCGTCAGCGACGGGCTTTCCAGTACCTGCTTCGCGCGCCACAGCGCGTCCCGATCCTCCTGGGACAGCGTGGTCGCGGGGGTGATTGAAATCGGTTCCATCTTTCTCCTTGGCGGTCTGAGCGAGTTTGACCGTCGCCAGCCTAGATTACTCCGGCGTGCTAGAATTTTGAGATTGTTTGACTCGTCAAAAGTTGCGCCAACAAAAAATGGCCGTCCATACTGCCGCCCACCATTCGAGCGGGCAAGTCCTGCCGTTCCGCGAATCGCTGCTGGCGATGATCGGGATCTCATTTGTCACCATGCTGGTCGCGCTCGACCAGACCGTCGTCGGCACCGCGTTGCCGACCATCGTCGCCGAGCTTCGCGGTTTCGACCTGTACGCGTGGGTCGCGACCTCGTACCTGCTCAGTTCCGTGATCACGGTGCCGATCTTCGGCCGGCTCGGCGACTATTACGGCCGCAAGCCATTCGTCATCGCGTCGATCGTCGTGTTCACCGGCGCGTCCGTGCTGTGCGGGATGGCGAACGACATGCTGATGCTCGTGCTCGCGCGCGGGCTGCAGGGGATCGGCGGCGGGATGCTGGTCGGCACCGCGTTCGCGTGCATTCCCGACCTGTTCCCCGATTCCGTCGTGCGGCTGCGCTGGCAGGTGCTGATGAGCTCCGCGTTCGGCATCGCGAACGCGGTCGGGCCGTCGCTCGGCGGTGTGCTGACCCAGTCGTTCGGCTGGCGTTCGGTGTTCTACGTGAACCTGCCGGTCGGCCTGCTGTCGCTGCTGTTCGTGTGGCGCTACCTGCCGCACCTGCGCCACGTCGAGCACGATCGCAAGATGCGGCTCGACTGGCCAGGCGCGCTGCTGATCGCGCTGTCGCTCGGCGCGCTGCAGCTGTTCGTCGAATGGCTGCCGAAATACGGCGTCGCGAGCTGGGCGTCGCTGCTGCTCGTCGTCGCGGTCGCGGCCGGTTTCGGCCTGTGGCACTGGGAGAAGCGTTGCGCGCAGCCGATCTTGCCGTTCGACATGTTCGGCAACCGCGCGCTGTCGGCACTCTTCGTGCTGGCGATCCTCGCCGGCTTCTCGATGTTCTCGTTGCTGTTCTACGCGCCGCTGCTGTTCCAGGGCGGGTTCGGGATGTCGCCGAAGGAGGCGGGGCTCGTGATCACGCCGCTCGTCGTGTTCATCACGATCGGCAGCATCATGAACGGCCGGGTCGTCACGCGCATCCGCAATCCGAACGCGATGCTGCACGTCGGCTTCGTGCTGTTCGCGATCACCTGCGCGGGCATCGTCGTGTCGACCCACACGACGCCGAAGTGGCTGCTGATGGCGCTGATGGTCGCGGGCGGCATCGGGCTCGGCTTCGTGCTGCCGAACCTCACCGTCTTCGCGCAGCAGACGGCCGGCCGCGAGCATCTCGGCATCGCGACGGCGTTGCTGCAGTCGCTGCGGATGGTTGGCGGGATGGTCGGCACCGCGCTCACCGGCACGCTCGTCAACCAGATGTATTCGAGTGGCGTGCGCAATGCGCTGTCGGCCGACCATGCGATGCAATGGCATGCGCAGCTCGCCGATCCGCAGATCCTGATCGATCGCGCCGCGCAGGGTGGTCTCGTCGCGGAGCTGACGCGCGCCGGGCATAATGGCGCGCTGCTGCTGGAAGCGGCCCGCGAATCGCTCGTCGGCGCGATTCACCTGGGCGTCGCGATGGCGGCGGTCGTCGCCGTGGTGTCGGTGTGGCAGTGCCGCCGCGTGCCGCCGATCGCGCTGCGGCACAAGATCGAACCGCATGTCGCGGCCGACTGAACGATTGAACGAGTAGAACTGAGCGCATGGAAGAACAGGACCGCGTCGCGATCTTGCAGCAATTCGGACGCACGTATCGCGCATTCATGACCGCGTTCGAGGCGCACGTCGGGCAACCGATGCCGCGCTGGCGCATCATGGTCGCGTTGCACACGATGGGCGGCCATTCGTCGCAGAAGAAGCTCGTCGAAGTGCTGCGCGTCGATCCGGGCGCGCTCACGCGCCAGTTGAAGTCGCTCGACGCGCTCGGCTGGATCCAGCGCGAATCGGACGCACGCGACAATCGCGTGACCAACGTGACGCTGACGGACGACGGCCGCGCCGCGTTCGACGCGTGCCTGCCGCGCCGCAAGGCGTTTATCGAACAGACGATGGCGCAATTGCCGGACGACGTGCTGACTGCGCTGTCGGGCGCGCTGGCGATGCTGGAGTCGCGGATCGCGGACGTCGGCTCGACGCCGGCCGCGCGCTGAAGCGCGGGGCAGGGCGGCGCGTATCCGCCGCCGGCCCGGCCCTTCATCTCATCTCAATTCACTGTCGGTCAGAAGCGGGCTCAAAGCTCGATGCGCGTGCCCAGCAGCGCGAGGAACTGCGCGAGCCAGGCCGGATGCGCGGGCCACGCGGGCGCGGTGACGAACGGCGCGTCGGTCACGGCCGCATCGACCGGGATGTCCGCGTATTCGCCGCCGGCGAGCTTCACCTCGGGCGCGCAGGCCGGGTAGGCCGAGATGCGCTTGCCGCGGATCACGTCGGCGGCCGCGAGCAGTTGCGCCGCGTGGCAGATCGCCGCGATCGGCTTGCCGGCTTCGGCGAACTCGCGCACGAGCGAGATCACCTTCGGATCGAGTCGCAGGTATTCGGGCGCGCGGCCGCCCGCGATCGCGAGCGCGTCGTAGCGCGATGCATCGACGTCGTCGAACGCCGCGTTCAGCGTGAACTGGTGGCCGGGCTTCTCGGTGTAGGTCTGGTCGCCCTCGAAATCGTGGATCGCGGTCTTGATCTTGTCGCCCGCGCGCTTGCCCGGGCAGACTGCATCGACGTGGTGGCCGACGGCCTGCAGCGCCTGGAACGGCACCATCGTTTCGTAGTCTTCGGCGAAATCGCCGGTCAGGAACAGGATCTTCTTCGCGGCCATGGCTTTCTCCAGTGGAGCTGCGTTGAGGGCCCGCGCGACAGGCAAGTGCCACGCCCGCCTGGGGCCCCGAGGACGAAAGCGCAGTGTACTCCGGCCGCTTGAAGCGCGCGTGACGGCCGCGCCGCGCGAGCGGCGGGGCGGTGGTGCACGTTGTGCGCGACGGGCGTCAGAAGAAGGTTTCGACGACTTCCGTCACGCTGAACTGCGGATCGAGCACGAGCACCTGGCGCCACTTGTCGAACGTCAGGCACGGGTGCGAGATGTCGAACGCGACCATGTCGCCCACTTTCACGTCTGCGCCCGGCGGGATCTGCAGGTATGCGTGCTGGTCCATCATTCCGGTGACGGCCCAGCCTTCGGTGGCGGCGACGTCGCGCGGCGCGGTGTCGCGGCCCGGGCGGAAGTGGCGCGCCGGCTCCGGCAGCCCCGCGTCGAACGCCGCGTCGCGCTTGCCGAGCGCGACGATCGCGCGGTCCGCCTCCGGCACCGACTGCACGTAGGCCCACAGTTGCAGCGCGGGCAGCAGCCCTTCGCCCATCGTGCGTGCGATCGGGTTGCGCGCGAACACGTCGGTCTGCGCCTTCTTGTAGATGCCGACATCGTGCGTCAGGTAGCAGCCCGGACGCAGCACGACTTCCGCGAAGCCGGCGTTCGACGCCTTCGCGAATTCCTCCGCGACCACGTCGTACCACGCCGAACCCGCGCCGGACAGGATCGCCGGCGTACGCGCGAAGCGGCCTGCTTCGGCCAGCTCACGCGTGAGCGCGACCGCTTCCTGCAGGAACGTGCGGATCTCGCCTTCTTCCTTTAGCACGCCTTCGTAGAGTTCGATGCCGGCCAGCTTCAGCGTGTCCGGATAGCGCGCGATCGCGGCGAGCACGGCCTCGCGTTGCGCGGCATCGCGCACGCCCGCGCGGCCGCCCGGCACGCCGAGCTCGAGCAGCACGTTCAGCGGCTTCTTCAGCGCACCGAAGAAGCGGCCGAGCTGGTCGACGCTCTCCGCCGAATCGACGAGACAGAAGAATTCGAAGTCGGGGTCGGACAGCAGCCCGGCGATGATCGTCATGTTCTGGCGGCCGACCAGCTGGTTCGCGAGCAGCACGCGCCGCACGCCGCCGTGATACGCGGCCTGCGTCTGGTGCGCGGTCGCGAGCGTGATGCCCCACGCGCCGGCGTCGAGCTGGCGGCGGAACAGTTGCGGCGCCATCGTCGTCTTGCCGTGCGGCGCGAACTTGACGCCGTACTTCTGCACGAAGGCCTGCATCCAGTTCAGGTTGTGTTCGATGCGGTCCTCGTAAAGCACGGCGGCCGGCAGGCTGACGTCTTCCGCAAGCAGGTTCCACTCGAGACGGCCTGCTTCGCCGAGCGGCACGCTCGCGCTGGGCAGATTGCCGAGGCCCTTGCCGAACGGATCGATCGTCGCTTCCTGATAGTTTGTAACTTTCATGTCATCCCGCTCCATCATCACTATGCATTGCACTGAAGTTGACACGCCGATGGTACAGAAAGTAGCATCGGCGCGGTGATGTTATTTAGTAACATCGAGCTTCGCACCCTCGAGCTTCGCCCCTTTTTGCAGATGAATACGCCCGCCACCCCGTCCACCCCGCTCGCAGCCGAGCTTCATCCGGCGCCGGCCGCTCCGCCGGTGCTCGACATCGTCGCGCGGATCGCCGAATGTGCGCCCGAGCTGCGCGAAGCCGAGCGCAAGGTCGCCGCGTTCATCCTCGCCGACCTGGCGCGCGCCGCGCATGCGAGCATCGGCGCGCTTGCACGCGACGCGGAGGTCAGCGTCGCGACGGTCACGCGTTTCGCGAAGGCGGTCGGCTGCCGCGACGTGCGCGAACTGAAGGTGCTGGTCGCGCAGGCGGCGGCCGTCGGCCAGCGCTTCCTGGTGCCGTCCGACGACGCGCCGGCCGACGACACGAGCCCCGCGTCGATGGTCTACGACGAGATCCGCGTCGCGCTCGCGCACAACCATCAGTTGCTGCGCAACACGTCGTTCGAGGCAGCCGCCGACCTGCTCGCCGCCGCGAAGATGACCTACGTGTACGGGCAGGGCGGCGGCTCGACCGCGCTCGCCGACGAGTTGCGCTTCCGGCTCGTGCGTTTCGGCCGGCCGGTCGCGAGCTACCAGGACAGCGTGCTGCAGCGGATGGTGGCCGCGACGCTGTCGCGCGACACCGTCGTCGTCGCGCTGTCGGTGAGCGGGCGCGTGCCCGAGCTGCTCGAGAGCTGCCGGCTCGCGAAGCGCTACGGCGCGAAGCTGATCGCGATCACCGCGCCGGCGTCGCCGCTCGCGAAGCTGGCCGACCACCTGATCCCGGTCGTCGCGTTCGAAACCGATTTCATTTACAAGCCGTCGACATCGCGCTACGCGATGATGATGGCGATCGACGTGCTCGTCACCGGAGTCGCATTGCGGCTCGGCGATGCGGGCCGAGAATCGCTGCGTCGCATCAAGCACGCGCTCGATGCGCATCGCGGCGGCGGAGACCGTCAACCGGTAGGAGACTGACCATGCATTCGCATCCCGAAGCCGCCGATACGCTGATCGTCGGCGCGCAGCTTTACGACGGTACCGGCGCGCCGCCCGTCACGCGCGACGTCGCGATCCGCAACGGCCTGATCGCGGCGATCGGCAACCTGTCGAACTGGCTGGCCGAGAATGTCGTCGATGCGAACGGCCGCGCGCTCGCGCCGGGCTTCGTCGACGTGCACACGCACGACGACACGCACGTGATCCGCGCACCGGAGATGATCCCGAAGATCTCGCAGGGCGTGACGACCGTGATCGTCGGCAACTGCGGGATCAGCGCGTCGCCGGTGACGCTCGCGGGCGATCCGCCCGATCCGATGAACCTGCTCGGCGAGCGCGGTGCGTTCCAGTACCCGACCTTCGCCGACTACGTCGCGGCCGTGAACGGCGCGCGTCCGGCTGTGAACGTCGCGGCGCTCGTCGGCCACACGGCGCTGCGCAACAACCAGATGGACCGCCTCGACCGCGCGGCGACCGACGGCGAGATCGCCGGCATGCGCGCGCAGCTCGAGGAGGCGCTCGCGAACGGCGCACTCGGCCTGTCGTCAGGTCTCGCGTACGGCTCCGCGTTCGCGGCGCCGGCCGAAGAGGTGATGGCGCTCGCCGAGCCGCTCGCGAATGCGGGCGCGCTGTACACCACGCACATGCGCACCGAGTTCGACGCGATCCTCGATGCGATGGAAGAGGCGTACCAGGTCGGCCGCCATGCGCGCGTGCCGGTCGTGATCTCGCACCTGAAGTGCGCGGGCCCGTCGAACTGGGGGCGCAGCACCGAGGTGCTCGCGTCGCTCGAAGGCGCGCGGCGCTACCAGCCGGTCGGCTGCGACTGCTATCCGTACAGCCGTAGCTCGTCGACGCTCGACCTGAAGCAGGTGACGGGCGACATCGACATCACGATCACGTGGTCCGAGCCGCACCCGGAAGTGGCGGGCAAGCTGCTGAAGGCGATCGCGGCCGAGTGGGGCGTGACCGAGCAGGAAGCCGCGCAGCGCATCCGCCCGGCGGGCGCGGTGTACCACAACATGTCCGAGGACGACGTGCGCCGGATCCTGTCGCATCCCGCGACGATGGTCGGCTCCGACGGCCTGCCGAACGATCCGCTGCCGCACCCGCGGCTGTGGGGCGCGTTCCCGCGCGTGCTCGGCCACTACGTGCGCGAGACGAACCTGCTGCCGCTCGAGGAAGCGATCCGCAAGATGACGTCGCTGTCCGCGCGCCGCTACGGGATCGCACGGCGCGGCGAGGTGCACGTGGGCTACCACGCGGATCTCGTGTTGTTCGATCCGGCGAGCGTGATCGACGCCGCGACGTTCGAGAAGCCGCAGCAGCCCGCGCACGGGATCGACGCCGTGTGGGTGAACGGCGTGCTCTCTTATGAAAACGGCCAGCCGACCGGCGAGCGCGCCGGCGGCTTCGTCGCCCGCGGCGAGCGCGTGCCGGCGAGTGCCGACGCCGCGTTCTGAACGCGGTGGTTGTTCCGATCTGCCGCGCGCGCCGTCGTCGGTGCGCGCATCCGTAACCGTGCGTTGCATGGGGCCGGAGCAGGCGCTGAAGCGCCGGCTCCGGCCGACAAACAAGGAGAGAAACGATGAAGCGATATGGCGTAGGCGAAGCGAAGGGCACGGGCGGCCAGGTGATGCCGTTCGCACGCGCGGTCGAGGCCGACGGCTGGCTGTACGTGTCGGGCCAGACGCCGATGGTGAACGGCGAGGTCGTCGAAGGCGGCATCGTCACGCAGTCGAAGCAGACGATCGAGAACGTGATCGCGATCCTGAAGGAAGCCGGCTACGGCCTCGAGCACGTCGTGCGCTGCGGCGTGTGGCTCGACGACGCGCGCGATTTCGCGTCGTTCAACAAGGTGTTCATTTCGTACTTCGGCGAGCATCCGCCGGCACGCGCGTGCGTGCAGTCGAGCATGGTCATCGACTGCAAGGTCGAGGTCGACTGCATCGCTTACAAGCCGCCGGTGAAGTAACGCGGCGAGGGCGGAAGCTGTACAACAAGGCCGGTGCATTGACGTGCACCGGCCTTGTTGCATTTGAGGCAGTCGATGCGAGGGCGAGCGGGCGGGCGAGGGCGTTCAAATACAACTCGGTTGAAGTAGGTATGGGCGGCACCGAAACTTTGCATTGTGTGACGAAGCTTTTCCGACGGGCCTCAACGTGACACGCCTGTCTGAGCCGGCGGCGGCAGCAAGCCGCGGATGCATGGCGCGATTCGCCGGCTACAACCGCCTTTCAATCCAGAGGGCAAGGTGTTTTGATGGAAAACGTGCGTTGGGATGAGATCGAGGTCTTCGTCAGAGCAGAGGTAGGGCTTGGCAAATCGACGCCATTGTTCGTCGCCACGAGGCTTTGGGAGGATCTTGGCCGGACCGGCGACGAAGCAGACGATTTCATGGGTCGCTTTTTCGAGCGTTTTTCCGTCGATGCCGGCGACTTCGATTTTCACCGGTATTTCCTGATGGAGGGCGAAGGGGCCTCTATTCATTGTTCCGCCGATGGGTGCTCCGAAAACCGCACGCTCTCGAACGGGAATCGATCACGCTGGCGATGCTGTACCGCGCAGCGGTTGAACGGAAATGGGGTGCGCGGCAATTCACCGAGCTATCGTGAAGAGTCGAGTGAGCAGGTGCGCATGACTTCCGGAGAACTGAACGTAAGCGATAGGCGGAAAGCTCAAGGCGATATACCGTAATCAAACCGGAGGGTATTGGATGTTGTCGATTGATTCCAGCGGGATGGTTGTGACTCCGCGCGTAGTACGGGCCAGAAAAATCCAAATTGAGCGCGGTGCGATGCAGAGGATTAGTGGGATTGTCGTCCATCAAACAGGTGGTTCAACTGCGACTTCTGCGCTCAGCAGCTATCAGAATGCGTCGGCCACTGGCGCGCATTTTCTGATTGAAAAAGATGGAACGATTTATCAGACGGCATCTTTGAAGAAGATGACTTGGCATGTCGGTCGGATCAAGGCGCGCTGTGTTGCCGAAATGCGTTGCACGCCTGTCGAACTGGAGCAACTTCGCCGTTTTGACCCGCGTGGAGAAGACCGGCGGGAGATGCGCAAGGCGGTCCCGGACCGTTACCCTTCCAATACGGACAGCATTGGCGTGGAATTGGTCGGTGAAGCTCTGCCACTCAATGAGCCCAACCCTGATCGACGAACCTACGTCGCGGCGCCGGAAGCTCAGAACGATTCGTTGCGATGGCTCGTCCACGCCCTTTCGGTAACGCTGCGTGTGCCGGTGACAGAGGTTTTTCGTCACCCGGTAGTATCGCGGAAGAACCGGACGGAGGCGGCGAGAGTGCAATGGTGATTCGGATCGCAGTTTTGATGTTGGCGCTCGCACTCAGCCACAGTGTGGCTGCGGGCACGCTGTCCAATAGGGCATCGCCTGGCGGCGCGGCACCCGTTGTTGTACCGGAGTCAGTCGAAATCGTCAGGAACGGTGCGTGGTCGGCTGACATCAGCGGGGACGAAACGGCGGATATGTGTCGTGCGTTCGTTCTTCGGCGTGCGGATGTCAGCGCATTTTTCAAGCGTGCGGGCCGCGTAACAGAGCGGGCGTACAGCCATGACCTGGACGCCGCGCGTTGCTATGCCGAAGGGGAAGCGCGTCTGGCGGGCGGTGGCGCGGCGAAATGGAGGATAGACCAGGCAAGGCGAGGCTTCATTTCCATGCACGATGGTCGAACAATCTACCTGTATTGTCCGAAGTGCCGGGCCGACGTATTCGCACCGAATTAGAGAAGCACGCCTTCCGCAAGCGGGCAGTGTTGGCGGACCGAAAACGTCCGCCAACCCACTCATTTACTGTCGCGCGTTGCGCGCGTTATCCGGCATCGGCTGGTTGTAGTTGGTGCGGAACGGATTGATGTCGAGCCCGCCGCGGCGCGTATAGCGCGCATACACCGCGAGCTTCACCGGTTTGCATGCGTGCAGGATGTCGAGGAAGATCCGCTCGACGCACTGCTCGTGAAAGCCCGTGTGATTGCGGAACGAGATGATGTAGCGCAGCAGGCCCGCGTGGTCGATCTGCGGCCCGACATAGTGGATCTGCACGCTGCCCCAGTCGGGCTGGCCGGTGACCGGGCAGTTCGAGCGCAGCAGGTCGGACACGAGCGTCTCCTCGACCGGCGCTTCGTCTTCAGCGGCCGACAGCAGCGACGGATCGGGTTCGTACACGTCGGTGTCGAGGTCGAGCCGGTCGAGCGACAGCCCGTCGAGCTCGTCCATCTCGAGCTTGCCGAAATCGTGCGGCGACACGAGCTGCACGGACACGGTCGCGCCGCACGCGGCCGACACGTCGCGCTTCAGCGCGTCGCGCACCGCGTCGATCGAATCGAACTTCGTCTGCGCGAACGAGCCGAGATACAGCTTGAACGACTTCGATTCGACGATGTTAGGCG
This sequence comes from Burkholderia sp. Tr-20390, assembly GCF_017104595.1. Classification (NCBI taxonomy): domain Bacteria; kingdom Pseudomonadati; phylum Pseudomonadota; class Betaproteobacteria; order Burkholderiales; family Burkholderiaceae; genus Burkholderia; species Burkholderia sp. Tr-20390. The sequence continues at coordinate 17,162 of NZ_JAAGPC010000036.1, forward strand.
ATTCGGCCGGCACGTAGAACGTCGCCACCGCGATCTGCGGCTTGCCGCGCGCGTTGAGCCACGACAGCTCGTAGGCGTTCCAGATGTCGGTGCCGAAGAACGGCAGCGCCGACGTGATGCCGAGCTGCTCACGTGCGCCGGCGCGCGGGATCGGGAACAGCAGCGACGCGTCGTACTGGGCGGCGTAGACGGTGGCCTTGCCGAGCGGGGAATGTTCGGGATTCATGCGTGACGCCTTTACGACAGGAAGAGGCGGTAAGCCGGGTTGGCGCTCTCCTCGACATACGGATAGCCGAGTGCCGCGAGGAAGCGTTCGAATTCGGCGCGATCGGCCTGCGGCACCTGCAGCCCGACGAGGATCGAGCTGTAGTCCGCGCCCTGGTTGCGGTAGTGGAACAGGCTGATGTTCCAGTCCGGCGCCATCGACGACAGGAACTTCATCAGCGCGCCCGGGCGCTCCGGGAATTCGAAGCGGAACAGGCGCTCGTCGAGCGCGAGCGGCGAGCGGCCGCCCACCATGTAGCGGATGTGTTCCTTCGACAGCTCGTCGTGCGTCAGGTCGACGCTCTTGAAGCCATGCGACTCGAAGTTCGCGGCAATCTCGGCCGATTCGCCGCGGCGCTTGATCTGCACGCCGACGAAGATGTGCGCGGCCTGCGCATCGGCGATCCGGTAGTTGAACTCGGTGACGTTGCGGTCGCCGACGAGCGAGCAGAAGCGCTTGAAGCTGCCGCGCTCCTCGGGGATCGTGACCGCGAACACGGCTTCGCGCGCTTCGCCCACTTCCGCGCGCTCGGCGACGAAGCGCATCCGGTCGAAGTTCATGTTCGCGCCGGACGTGACCGCGACGAGCGTCTGGTTCTCGATGCCTTCGCGTTCCGCGTAGAGCTTCGCGCCCGCGACCGCGAGCGCGCCGGACGGCTCGAGCACGCTGCGCGTATCCTGAAAGACGTCCTTGATCGCCGCGCACAGTGCGTCGGTGTTCACCGTCACGACGCCGTCGAGGTATTCGCTGCAGAGCCGGAAGGTTTCCTCGCCGACCAGCTTCACGGCGGTGCCGTCCGCGAACAGGCCGACCTCGCTCAGCTCGACACGCTTGCCGGCTTCCAGCGACTGCGCCATCGCGCACGAATCCTCGGCCTGCACGCCGATCACCTTGATCTCCGGGCGCACCGCCTTCACGTAGGCCGCGACACCGGACGCGAGCCCGCCGCCGCCGATCGGCACGAAGATCGCGTGGATCGGGCCCTGGTGCTGGCGCAGGATTTCCATCGCGATCGTGCCCTGGCCGGCGATCACATACGGATCGTCGAACGGGTGGACGAACGTGAGGCCGCGCTCTTCCTGCACCTTGACCGCGTGTGCATACGCGTCGCTGTACGACTCACCGGCCTGGATCACCTCGACGCTCGGGCCGCCGTGCGCACGCACCGCATCGACCTTCACCTGCGGCGTCGTGACCGGCACGACGATCACGGCCTTGACGCCCATCCGCGCCGCCGAGAACGCGACGCCCTGCGCGTGGTTGCCGGCCGACGCCGTAATCACGCCGCGCGCGAGTGCTTCCGACGGAATGTGCGCCATCTTGTTGTACGCGCCGCGCAGCTTGAACGAGAACACCGGCTGGTTGTCCTCGCGCTTCAGGTAGACGGCGTTGCGCAGGCGGGCCGACAGGTTGCGGGCGGATTCGAGTTCCGTCTCGATCGCGACGTCGTAGACGCGCGCGGTGAGGATTTTCTTCAGGTAATCGTGGGATGCCATGGGCGCTCGCGTGCAGTGCGGAAAGCAGACGGTAAAGGATCAATGATAGCGCCAAGGGTCTGCCTGCATGCAAGCGGCATGCCGAGCCGGTGCTCGCGGGGCCGTGCGGGCGGGGCGTCGGCGGGCGCGCGCCGCCTTTTTTACCGGCTTAACCGCACGGTTACCGACCGGACGGACGGCGAATGATCGCGCGAAATCGCGCCGAGCCAGGCCTGGCGCGGCTCGCGGGGATAGCCCCACGACCTGTCCGACGTGTCACGCGTGACCCGATCATGGGTTAGAATTCCGTTTTGAATCAAGGATCGGAAGATGCAGAGGCACCCTCGGATCGCACCGTTGAAGCCGACGCCGCGCGCAGCCAGCCCCGCGGCCGAACGGCACGCGCGCCGCGCGCGATCGTGCTGATCGTTCCGAGTGCCGCCAGGCCCTGTCGCCGGCCAGGAGGGGCGAGTCGCCCGCTCCGGCCCCATGAAGGACAGCCGCGCGCCTGGTAACAGAACAGATTTCCCCAAGATTGCGCCCACGCGCTTGCCGACGCCCGTGCACGGTGTATCGGCCCTCCGAGTCGTCCGAACATGAACGCACCACAAGTTTTCGATCCGCATGGCGCGGCCGCCGCCGTCGCCGCCGACCCCGCGCCCCGTTTGCGCGAGATTCCCTACAACTACACGTCCTTCTCGGATCGCGAGATCGTGATCCGCCTGCTCGGCGAAGAGGCGTGGTCGGTGCTCGACGAACTGCGCGCCGAGCGCCGTACGGGCCGCTCGGCACGGATGCTGTATGAAGTGCTCGGCGACATCTGGGTCGTGCGCCGCAACCCGTACCTGCAGGACGACCTGCTCGACAACCCGAAGCGCCGCGCGCTGCTGATCGAGGCGCTGAACCACCGCCTTACCGAAATCGGCAAGCGCCGCAGCGCGGATCTCACCGAGCACCGCGACGACGCGGGCCGCGAGCGCGCATCGCGCGTCGAGATGCTCGAAACCGCCGCGCAGCGTGCGGTCAACGAGTTCGCCGACGAATTCGAGAAGATGGCCGACCTGCGCCGCCGCGCGACCAAGGCGCTCGGCCGCTGCACGCAGAAGGACAACATCCGTTTCGACGGGCTGTCGCGCGTGTCGCACGTGACCGACGCGACCGACTGGCGTGTCGAATACCCGTTCGTCGTGCTGACCCCCGATAGCGAAGCCGAGATCGCCGGCCTCATCAAGGCCTGCTTCGAGCTCGGCCTGACCGTGATCCCGCGCGGCGGCGGCACCGGCTACACGGGCGGCGCGGTGCCGCTCACGCCGTTCTCCGCCGTCATCAACACCGAAAAGCTCGAGCAACTCGGCGCGGTCGAGCTGACCGAGCTGCCGGGTGTCGCGCACAAGGTGCCGACGATCTTCTCCGGCGCGGGCGTCGTCACGCGCCGCGTGACCGAGGCGGCGGAAGCGGCCGGCTACGTGTTCGCGGTCGATCCGACCTCGCTCGACGCATCGTGCATCGGCGGCAACGTCGCAATGAACGCGGGCGGCAAGAAGGCCGTGCTGTGGGGCACCGCGCTCGACAACCTGGCCTGGTGGCGGATGGTCGACCCGGACGGCAACTGGCTCGAAGTCACGCGCCACGAGCACAACCAGGGCAAGATCCACGACATCGCGGTCGCGCGTTTCGAGCTGAAGTGGTTCGACGGCGCCTACGCGCCGGGCGAGAAGCTGCTGCGCACCGAAATGCTCGAGATCGAAGGCCGCCGGTTCCGCAAGGAAGGGCTCGGCAAGGACGTGACCGACAAGTTCCTCGCCGGCCTGCCGGGCGTGCAGAAGGAAGGCTGCGACGGGCTCATCACGTCCGCGCGCTGGGTGCTGCACAAGATGCCCGCGCACACGCGCACCGTCTGCCTCGAATTCTTCGGCCAGGCGCGCGAGGCAATCCCGAGCATCGTCGAGATCAAGGATTACCTGTTCGAAACGTCGAAGCAGGGCGGCGCGATCCTCGCGGGCCTCGAGCACCTCGACGAGCGCTACCTGCGCGCGGTCGGCTACGCGACCAAGAGCAAGCGCAATGCCTTCCCCAAGATGGTGCTGATCGGCGACATCGTTGGCGACGATGCCGATGCGGTCGCGCACGCCACGTCCGAAGTGATCCGGATGGCGAACGGCAAGAGCGGCGAAGGCTTCGTCGCGGTCAGCGCGGAGGCGCGCAAGCGCTTCTGGCTCGACCGCAGCCGCACGGCCGCGATCGCGAAGCACACGAACGCGTTCAAGATCAACGAAGACGTCGTGATCCCGCTGAACCGGATGGGCGAGTACACCGACGGCATCGAGCGGATCAACATCGAGCTGTCGCTGAAGAACAAGCTGCAGCTCGTCGACGCGCTGGAAGCGTTTTTCCGTGCCGGCAACCTGCCGCTCGGCAAGACCGACGACGCGAACGAGATCCCGAGCGCCGAACTGCTCGAAGACCGGGTCCAGCAGGCGCTGGAGCTGCTCAAGCGCGTGCGTGCCCGCTGGGAATTCGTGCGCGACCGGCTCGACCAGCCGCTGCGCGAGGCGCAGCATTACCTGGTGCAGCTCGGCTACGAGGCGCTTGCCGAGAAGTTCGCCGATCGCGCGGACGATCAGCCGGGCGCGACCGTGTTCCACATCACGCAGGACCGCACGGTCCGCATCTCGTGGAAGCAGGAGATCCGCGCCGAGCTGCGCGCGATCTTCAACGGCGGCGCGTTCAAGCAGATCCTCGACGAGGCGCAGGCGATCCACAAGCAGGTGCTGCGCGGCCGCGTGTTCGTCGCGCTGCACATGCACGCGGGCGACGGCAACGTCCACACCAACCTGCCGGTCAACTCCGACAACTACGAGATGCTGCAGGACGCCCACGCGGCGGTCGCACGCATCATGACGCTCGCGCGGTCGCTCGACGGCGTGATTTCCGGCGAGCACGGCATCGGCATCACGAAGCTCGAGTTCCTGACCGACGACGAGATCGCCGAATTCCGCGCGTACAAGCAGCGCGTCGACCCGAACGGCCGCTTCAACAAGGGCAAGCTGCTCGAAGGCGCCGATCTGCGCAACGCCTATACGCCGAGCTTCGGGCTGATGGGGTACGAGTCGCTGATCATGAAACAGTCCGACATCGGCGCGATCGCCGATTCGGTGAAGGACTGCCTGCGCTGCGGCAAGTGCAAGCCGGTGTGCGCGACGCACGTGCCGCGCGCGAACCTGCTGTACAGCCCGCGCAACAAGATCCTCGCAACCTCGCTGCTGGTCGAGGCGTTCCTGTACGAGGAACAGACGCGCCGCGGCGTGTCGATCAAGCACTGGGACGAGTTCAACGACGTAGCCGACCACTGCACGGTGTGCCACAAGTGCGCGACGCCGTGCCCGGTGAAGATCGACTTCGGCGACGTCACGATGAACATGCGCAACCTGTTGCGCAAGATGGGCAAGAAGAAGTTCAACGCCGGCAATGCGGCGGGCATGTTCTTCCTGAACGCGACCAATCCGCAGACGATCAACGTCGCGCGCAGCGTGATGATGGGCGCCGGCTACAAGGTGCAGCGCTTCGCGAACGACATGCTGAAGAAGGTCGTGACGAAGCAGACGCAGCACCCGCCGGCCACGGTCGGCAAGCCGCCGGTAGTCGAGCAGGTGATCCACTTCGTCAACAAGAAGATGCCGGGCAACCTGCCGAAGAAGACGGCGCGCGCGCTGCTCGACATCGAGGACAACAAGATCGTGCCGATCATCCGCAATCCGAAGTCGACCACCGTCGATTCGGAAGCGGTGTTCTACTTCCCGGGCTGCGGCTCCGAGCGCCTGTTCTCGCAGGTCGGCCTCGCCACGCAGGCGATGCTGTGGGAAGCCGGCGTGCAGACGGTGTTGCCGCCGGGCTACCTGTGCTGCGGCTATCCGCAGCGCGGCTCGGGCCAGTACGACAAGGCCGAGAAGATCGTCACCGACAACCGGGTGCTGTTCCACCGGGTCGCGAACACGCTGAACTACCTCGACATCAAGACGGTGGTCGTGTCGTGCGGCACCTGCTACGACCAGCTCGCCGGCTACGAATTCGACAAGATCTTCCCGGGCTGCCGGATCATCGACATCCACGAGTTCCTGCTCGAGAAGGGGATGAAGCTCGATGGCGTGACGGGCACGCGCTACATGTATCACGACCCGTGCCACACGCCGATCAAGACGATGGACCCGGTGAAGCTCGTCAACGAGCTGATGGGCGCCGAGAAGGACGGCTACAAGATCGAGAAGAACGATCGCTGCTGCGGCGAATCGGGCACGCTCGCGGTCACGCGCCCGGACATTTCGACGCAGGTCCGCTTCCGCAAGGAAGAGGAGATCCGCAAGGGGGCCGCGAAGCTGCGCAGCATCCCGGTCGTGGCCGGCAACGCGCCCGGGTCGGCTGCAGCGGCCGCCGCGGCCGCGAACGGCCCGGACGTGAAGATCCTGACGAGCTGCCCGTCGTGCCTGCAGGGCCTGTCGCGCTACAGCGAGGACGCGAACCTCGAGGCCGACTACATCGTGGTCGAAATCGCGCGCCAGGTGCTCGGCGAGAACTGGATGGCCGATTATGTCGCACGTGCGAACAATGGCGGGATCGAGCGCGTGCTGGTCTAATGCGGGCATGACGACCGCCCGACCGGGCCAGGAATGAGCGGGCGCCGGCGCGGCAATGCCGGCGCCCGTCCACATGGGAGCGACGATGGAATGCGTGTTTTGCCGTGAAGACGGCGGCGAAGTGCTCTGGCAGGACGATGCGGTGCGTGTCGTCCTCGCGACGGGCGAGCACGACTACCCGGGCTTCTGCCGGGTGATCTGGGGCGCGCACGTGGCCGAATTCTCCGATCTCGGCGAACCGGAGCGGGCACATCTGATGCGCGTGGTCTACGCGGTCGAGCGGGCCGTGCGCCGCGTGATGCAGCCGAACAAGGTGAATCTCGCGAGCCTCGGCAACATGGTGCCGCACGTGCATTGGCACGTGATCCCGCGCTTTTCCAACGACGCACACTTCCCGCAGCCCGTATGGGCGCCGCGCCAGCGCAGCGTGTCCGAGGCGCTGCTGCGCTCGCGCGCAGCGCAGGCCTCGCTGCTGCACAATGCGGTGCGCGAGGAAATTCAACGCATGACCGATTCGAGGCAGCCATGAGCGGTTTGACTTCCACGACGCCGATTCCGTCCGGCGTCGTCGTGCACGCGGTATCGCGCGTGCTCGAATTGCAGTACCCGAACGGCGATAGTTTCCGGATTCCGTTCGAGCTGATGCGCGTGTATTCGCCGTCGGCCGAGGTGCGCGGCCACGGGCCCGGCCAGGAGACGCTGCAGACGGGCAAGCGCGAAGTGACGATCACCGCGCTCGAGGGCGTCGGCCACTACGCGCTGCAGCCGACGTTTTCCGACGGCCATTCGACCGGCATCTACTCGTGGGACCTGCTGTACGAGCTGGCCACGCAGCAGGACGCGCTGTGGCGCGACTATTTCGACAAACTGAAGGCGGCGGGCGTCGAGCGCGATGCCCCGATGCCGGCGGCGAACGCGTCGCACGGCCACTGCCACTGAAATTCGACGGCGCCCGCTCGGCGCCGTCTTGCCATTTACTGAGGATCAACGCGATGAGCAAAACCCACTTCGGCTTCGAAAGCGTCGAGGAAAACGAAAAAGCGAAGAAAGTGGCGGGTGTGTTCCATTCGGTCGCGAGCAACTACGATCTGATGAACGACCTGATGTCGGCGGGCATGCACCGTGCGTGGAAGGCGTTCACGATCGCGCAGGCGAACGTGCGCCCCGGCTTCAAGGTGCTCGACTTGGCGGCCGGCACCGGCGACCTGACCCGGTCGTTCGCGAAGGCGGCCGGGCCGACGGGCGAGGTCTGGCATACGGACATCAACGAATCGATGCTGCGCGTCGGCCGCGACCGGCTGCTCGACAAGGGCATCGTGACGCCGTCGCTGCTGTGCGACGCGGAGAAAATTCCCTTTCCGGACAACTACTTCGATGTGGTCACGGTCGCATTCGGGCTGCGCAACATGACGCACAAGGATGCCGCGCTGGCCGAGATGCGCCGCGTGACGAAGCCCGGCGGCCGCGTAATGGTGCTGGAGTTCTCGAAAGTCTGGGATCCGCTGAAAAAAGCGTACGATCTGTATTCTTTCAAAGTATTACCGTGGCTTGGCGACAAGTTCGCGAAAGATGCCGAAAGTTACCGGTATCTTGCCGAATCTATTCGGATGCACCCCGATCAGGACACGCTGAAGACGATGATGGAACAAGCGGGCCTCGATGCCGTCAAATATTACAATTTGTCAGGTGGCGTGGTAGCTTTACACATGGGAGCCAAGTATTAAGGGGCTCTTTCCATACATTTGTCTTACATCTGGAGAAACTGATGTTCGAATCGCGTTCGTTGTTCAACCGTAGCAAGCCGTCGAAGCCGTGGGCTCGACGGGTCGGCACGCTGCTGATGGTCGGCCTGCTCACGGCCGGCACGTTCGCATCGCTCGACGCCGAAGCCAAGCGCATGGGCGGCGGGCGCAGCATCGGCCGCCAGAACTCCACGGTCACGCAGCGCCAGGCCACGCCGCCCGCGCAGCAGCCGATGCAGCAGGCCGCGCCGTCGCAGGCGCAGCGGGCGAATCCGGCCGCACCCGCGCCGGCCGCGCAGCCCAACCGCTCGCGCTGGCTCGGGCCGATCGCCGGCCTCGCGGCCGGTCTCGGCATCGCGGCGCTGCTGTCGCACTTCGGCCTGGGCGGCGCATTCGCGAGCATGATGGCGAACGTCATCGTGATCGCGCTGCTCGCGGCGGTCGGCATCTGGCTGGTCCGCAAGTTCATGAACCGCCGTCGTCCGCAGGAGCCGGCGTATTCGGTCGGCGGCTCGGCGTCGTCGTCGGGCGGCTACTCGCAAAGCCCGTCGTTCCAGCAGGGCGGCACCGGCAGCAACTACTCGGGTAGCGGCAGCAGCTACGCGAACGAAGCGCAAGGCGTGTTCGGCGGCGGTGCCGCGGCCACCGGCGCGGCAGCAACTGCTGCGGCAGCACCGCTCCAGGTGCCGGCCGGCTTCGACACAGAAGCGTTCCTGCGCAGCTCGAAGGTCTATTTCGTGCGCCTGCAGGCCGCGTGGGACCAGGGCAACCTGGCCGACATCCGCGAGTTCACGACGCCGGAAATGTTCGCCGAGATCAAGATCGACCTCGATTCGCGCGGCAACGAGTCGAACCAGACCGACGTCGTGCAGCTCGACGCGGAACTGGTCGCGATCGAGGATCGCGGCATCGAGCAGTCGGCGAGCGTGCGCTTCCACGGCCTGATCCGCGAATCGGCGAATGCATCGGCCGCGCCGTTCGACGAGGTGTGGAACCTGTCGAAGTCGGGCAGTCAGGGCTGGCTGCTCGCGGGCATCCAGCAGATCAACACGCACTGAGCGTGACCGGCGGCCCGCGCCGCCGGCACCCGGGCGACGGCCGCCGCACTGCGACCGCTTGCCGCCCGGGTGTGCGGTCAGGCACGGTCTGCCGACGATCCGACGTTACAATAGAAACCCGCGTGGGCGCCCGGCCTGCGCGGGTTTTTTCTTTCCCAGCCCGATGACCTTTGCCGCCAAGCCTTTTGCTGCTGCTGTCAATCACCTGCTCGCCCGCGAATCGTGGGCGCGCGACCGCCTGATTCCCTATTCGGGCAAGACTGCCCGGATCGACGTGCCCCCGGTTACGCTGACGCTGCTGGTGCAGCCCGACGGCTATCTGTCGGCCGTCGACGCGCACGATGCGCAACAGGTCGATGTGTCGATCGCGCTTGCCGGCGACACGGTCGCCGCGTTCCTGCAGGGCGGCCAGGCGGCCGTGATGAAGCACGTGAAGATCGAGGGCGACGCGGAGTTCGCCACGCAGATCGCGAAGCTGGCCGAGCACCTGCGCTGGGAGCCTGAGGAAGATCTCGCGAAGCTGGTCGGCGACGCGGCGGCATACCGGATCGCGACGGTCGTACGCGACGCCGGCGCGCGCGCGCGCCGCACCGGCCGCAACGTGCTCGATTCCGTCGCCGAATACTGGCTCGACGAGAACCCGCAAGTCGTCCGGCGCGCGTCGCTCGGCGGCTTCGACGCCGAACTGGCGCGCGCACGCGATGCGCTCGCACGGGTCGAAAAGCGGGTCGAGCGACTCGAACAAAAAATCGGCGCGCGCACGGGTTCCGGCCCGCGCGGCGCGCACTGAGGGGCCGCAGGGCATGCGCATTTTCCGTTTCATCAAGATTGTCTACACCGTCATCCGCTTTGGTCTCGACGAAGTGATGCTGTCCCGGATCGACGACCGGCGCGTGAAGCTGCTGTTGCGGATCACGACGATCGGCCGCCGCTATTCCGATCCGCCTGCCGTGCGGCTGCGTCACGCGCTCGAAAGCCTCGGCCCGATCTTCGTGAAGTTCGGCCAGGTGCTGTCGACGCGCCGCGACCTGCTGTCGGTCGATTTCGCGAATGAACTCGCGAAGCTGCAGGATCAGGTGCCGCCGTTCGATTCGGCGGTCGCGATCGGGATCATCGAGAAGTCGCTCGGTGCGCCGGTCGACGAACTGTTCGACGAATTCGAGCGCGAGCCGGTCGCGAGCGCGTCGATCGCGCAGGTGCATTTCGCGAAGCTCAAGCAGGGCCAGCACGCGGGCAAGGCCGTCGCCGTGAAGGTGCTGCGCCCGAACATGCTGTCCGTGATCGATTCCGACCTCGCGCTGATGCGCGACATCGCGATCTGGACCGAGCGCATGTGGGCCGACGGCCGGCGCCTGAAGCCGCGCGAGGTCGTCGCCGAATTCGACAAGTACCTGCACGACGAGCTCGACCTGATGCGCGAGGCCGCCAACGGCAGCCAGCTGCGCCGCAACTTCGCGGGCCTCGACCTGCTGCTCGTGCCCGAAATGTTCTGGGATTTCTCGACGTCGCAGGTGCTCGTGATGGAGCGCATGACCGGCGTGCCGATCAGCCAGGTCGAGACGCTGCGTTCGGCCGGCGTCGATATCAAGAAGCTCGCGCGCGAGGGCGTCGAGATCTTCTTCACGCAGGTGTTCCGAGACGGCTTCTTCCACGCGGACATGCACCCGGGCAACATCCAGGTGAGCCTCGATCCGAATACGTTCGGCCGCTACGTCGCGCTCGATTTCGGGATCGTCGGCGCGCTGTCCGATTTCGACAAGAACTACCTCGCGCAGAACTTCCTCGCGTTCTTCAAGCGCGACTACCACCGCGTCGCGACGCTTCACCTCGAATCGGGCTGGGTGCCGCCCGAAACGCGCGTCGAGGAACTCGAAAGCGCGATCCGCGCGGTGTGCGAGCCGTATTTCGACCGCGCGCTGAAGGACATCTCGCTGGGCCAGGTGCTGATGCGGCTGTTCTCGACGTCGCGCCGCTTCAACGTCGAGATCCAGCCGCAGCTCGTGCTGCTGCAGAAGACGATGCTGAACGTCGAGGGCCTCGGCCGTTCGCTCGACCCCGAGCTCGACCTGTGGAAGACCGCGAAGCCGTACCTCGAGCGCTGGATGACCGAGCAGATCGGCCTGCGCGGCTGGTACGAGCGCTTCAAGGTCGAGGCGCCGCAGTGGAGCAAGACGCTGCCGCAACTGCCGCGCCTGATCCATCACGCGATGGCCGCGCGCCATGATGCGCCGCGTGCCGCGAGCGAAGAGTTGATGCGCCAGATCCTCGTCGAGCAGAAGCGGACGAACCGGCTGATGCAGGCGCTGCTGATCTTCGGCCTCGCGGTCGGCGTCGGGGCGCTCGTCGCGCGCGTGCTGCTGGCGCTCGCGTACGGCACATGACCGAAAGGAGCAGGGCGATGTCCGATCCGAAGCAACCCGCTACACCGTCAGCCGCCGATTTCACGACGCGCGACCCCGGCAACGCATCGTTCTGGGACGAGCGTTTCGAGCGTGGCGTGACGCCGTGGGAATTCGGCGGCGTGCCCGAGGGTTTCAGCGTGTTCGCGAATCGGCTCGAGCCGTGCGCGGCGCTGATTCCCGGCTGCGGCAGTGCGCAGGAAGCCGGGTGGCTGGCCGAAGCCGGCTGGCCCGTGCGTGCGATCGATTTCGCCGCGCAGGCGGTGGCGGCCGCGAAGGCGCAGCTCGGTGCGCATGCGGACGTCGTCGAGCAGGCCGATTTCTTTGCGTACCGGCCGCCGTTCGACGTGCAGTGGGTGTACGAGCGCGCGTTCCTGTGCGCGCTGCCGCCGGCCATGCGTGCCGACTATGCGGCGCGCATGGCCGAGTTGCTGCCTGCTGACGGATTGCTGGCCGGCTATTTCTTCCTGATGGCGAAACCGAAGGGGCCGCCGTTCGGAATCGAGCGTGCCGAACTCGATGCGCTGCTCACGCCGCACTTCGAGCTGATCGAGGATTTGCCCGTGACCGATTCGCTCGCGGTGTTCGAAGGACACGAGCGCTGGCTCACGTGGCGTCGCCGCTGATGCGCGGGTATCGCGGCCGTTGCCGGAGCGCGGCAGGGTTTCGGCTATAATTCAAGGTTTTGCAAGCCGTTTCCAGTTTCCGCGGGAAAAATATCATGCCGATCTACGCCTATCGATGCGAAGCGTGTGGCTTCGCGAAGGACGTGCTCCAGAAGATGAGCGACGCGCCGCTGTCGCAGTGCCCGGAATGCGGGAAGGATGCATTTCGCAAGCAGGTCACTGCCGCGGGCTTCCAGCTGAAGGGTTCGGGTTGGTATGTCACCGATTTCCGCGGCGGTTCGGGCGGCACCAGCGCGCCGGCAACGGCATCGGGCGACGCAGCCCCGGCTGCAGCAACGGAAGCCGCGCCCGCCGCGGCTGCGCCGGCTGCATCGAGCAGTTCCGAAAGCACGACGACGAGCGCCGCGCCCGCCCCGGCTGCAGCGCCCGCCGCCAGCAGTTGACCGTCGCGGCCCGGCCGGGCTGCGACCAACCCGCGCCGCCGGCGCGGTTCATTGACGGCAGATGATGAAAAAGACGACCCTGAAATCGGTGTTTCTGACCGGCCTGCTGGTTCTCGTCCCGCTCGCGATCACGCTGTGGGTGCTTGGTCTCATCATCGGCACGATGGACCAGACCCTGCTCCTGCTGCCCGAATCGTGGCAGCCCGAGCGGATGCTCGGCTTCCATCTGCCGGGGATCGGCGCGGTGCTGACGCTCGCGTTCATCTTCGTCGTCGGGCTGGCCACGCAGAACTTCATCGGCCAGAAGCTCGTCACGTGGTGGAACGCCGTGGTGCGTCACATCCCGGTCGTCGGGCCGATCTACACGAGCGTCAAGCAGGTGTCGGACACGCTGCTGTCGAGCAGCGGCAACGCGTTCCGCAAGGCGCTGCTGATCGAATACCCGCGTCGCGGCTCGTATACGATCGCGTTTCTGACCGGCACGCCGGGCGGCGACGTGCTCAATCATCTGACGGAAGAATACGTGAGCGTCTATATCCCGACGACGCCGAACCCGACGTCGGGCTTCTTCCTGATGCTGCCGAAGAGCGAAGTCATCGAACTCGACATGTCGGTCGATGCCGCGCTCAAGTACATCGTCTCGATGGGCGTGGTGGCGCCCCCGGCGCCGGCTCCGGCGCCTGCACGCCGCCCCGTCGAGCCGCCGCTGTAAGTAAAGAATCATCGCCCGGGCCGCGCGTTGCGGCGCCCGTTGATCAAACCGAACGAAAGCAAACATCATGTCGATGCGTACTGAATACTGCGGTCTCGTGACCGAACACCTGCTGGGCCAAACCGTGTCGCTGTGCGGCTGGGTGCAGCGCCGCCGCGATCACGGCGGTGTGATCTTCATCGACCTGCGCGATCGTGAAGGCCTCGTGCAGGTGGTGTGCGACCCGGATCGCGCGGAAATGTTCGCGACCGCCGAAGGCGTGCGCAACGAGTTCTGCGTGCAGATCAAGGGCCTCGTGCGCAACCGTCCGGAAGGCACGGTCAACGCCGGCCTGAAGAGCGGCAAGATCGAGGTGCTGTGCCACGAACTGAACGTGCTGAACGCGTCGGTCACGCCGCCGTTCCAGCTCGACGACGACAACCTGTCGGAAACGACGCGTCTCACGCACCGCGTGCTCGACCTGCGCCGCCCGCAGATGCAGCACAACCTGCGCCTGCGCTACCGCGTGGCGATCGAAGCGCGCAAGTACCTCGACGAGCAGGGCTTCATCGACATCGAAACGCCGATGCTGACGAAGAGCACGCCGGAAGGCGCGCGCGACTATCTCGTGCCGTCGCGCGTGAACGCGGGCCAGTTCTTCGCGCTGCCGCAGTCGCCGCAGCTGTTCAAGCAGCTGCTGATGGTCGCGAACTTCGACCGTTACTACCAGATCACCAAGTGCTTCCGCGACGAAGACCTCCGTGCCGACCGTCAGCCGGAATTCACGCAGATCGACTGCGAAACGTCGTTCCTCGGCGAGCAGGAAATCCGTGACCTGTTCGAAGACATGATCCGTCACATCTTCAAGACGACGATCGACGTCGAGCTCGACGCGAAATTCCCGGTGATGCCGTACTCGGAAGCGATGGCGCGTTTCGGTTCGGACAAGCCGGACCTGCGCGTGCAGCTCGAATTCACCGAGCTGACCGACGCGATGAAGGACGTCGACTTCAAGGTGTTCAGCACGCCGGCCAACGCGAAGGACGGCCGTGTCGCGGCACTGCGCGTGCCGAAGGGCGGCGAGCTGTCGCGCGGCGACATCGACGGCTACACCGAATTCGTGCGCATCTACGGCGCGAAGGGCCTCGCATGGATCAAGGTCAACGAGAAGGCGAAGGGTCGTGACGGCCTGCAGAGCCCGATCGTCAAGAACCTGCACGACGCATCGATCGCGGCGATCCTCGAGCGCACCGGCGCGGAAGACGGCGACATCATCTTCTTCGCGGCCGACCGCGCGAAGGTCGTCAACGACAGCCTCGGCGCGCTGCGCCTGAAGATCGGCCATTCGGAATTCGGCAAGGCGAACGGCCTCGTCCAGGCCGGCTGGAAGCCGCTGTGGGTCGTCGACTTCCCGATGTTCGAATACGACGACGAAGATGCGCGCTACGTCGCGGCTCACCACCCGTTCACCAGCCCGAAGGACGAGCATCTCGAGTACCTCGAGACGGATCCGGGCCGTTGCCTCGCGAAGGCCTACGACATGGTGCTGAACGGCTGGGAAATCGGCGGCGGCTCGGTGCGTATCCACCGCGAGGAAGTGCAGAGCAAGGTGTTCCGCGCGCTGAAGATCGGTGCGGAAGAAGCGCAGCTCAAGTTCGGCTTCCTGCTGGACGCGCTGCAGTACGGCGCGCCGCCGCACGGCGGTATCGCATTCGGTCTCGACCGCATCGTCACGATGATGGCCGGCGCCGATTCGATCCGCGACGTGATCGCGTTCCCGAAGACGCAGCGTGCGCAGGATCTGCTCACGCAGGCGCCGAGCCCGGTCGACGAGCGTCAGCTGCGCGAACTGCACATCCGTCTGCGTCAGCCGGAACAGCCGAAGGCGTAACGCGCCTCGTACCCGGTCGTGTGTGCGTTCGCGCGCACACGGCGCACATGAAAAAGGCGCTGCGATGCGCCTTTTTCGTTTTTTGCGGTACAGTCGCAGCACTTGCCGCCCGTTCGGAGCATTTGCCCGGCACGCGGCCCTGTGCTGCATGAAACAAAGATGACGAAGCCGCCGAAAATCCCCGAATCCGTTCTTGTCGTGATCTACACGCCCGACCTCGATGTGCTCGTGATCAAGCGTGCCGACCAGCCTGATTTCTGGCAATCGGTGACCGGCTCGAAGGACGCGCTCGACGAGCCGCTCGCGCTCACCGCCGCGCGCGAAGTGGTCGAAGAGACCGGCATCGCGGTCGGCACGCCGGACGTGCCGGCGAGCGCGCTCGTCGACTGGCGCCACAAGATCGAATACACGATCTATCCGCAATACCTGCACCGCTACGCCCCGGGCGTCACGCGCAACGTCGAGCACTGGTTCGGCCTGTGCGTGCCGCATCGCGTCGACGTGACGCTGTCGCCGCGCGAGCATGTCGACCATGCGTGGCTGCCGTTCCGCGAGGCGGCCGCGCGCTGTTTCTCGCCGTCGAACGCCGAGGCGATCCTGCAACTGCCCGCGCGCGTGGCACTTTCGCGCGCGCCGCACGGCTCGTCCGCATGACGGCGGAAGCCCGCAAGCGCTTCGCGCAATTGCGGCAGATGTTCCTGCAGGAACGCGGTTCCGCGTCGCGGCTCGCCTTCACGTCGGGCAATACCGTGCGATTGTGCGAGACCGGCGGCGAGTTCTTCCGGGCGCTGATCGAGCGGATCGATGCCGCCCGCGAGCAGGTGATGCTCGAAACCTACATCTTCTGCGACGACGCGGCCGGCCGCCCGGTGTCGGACGCGCTGATCCGCGCGGCGCAGCGCGGCGTGCGCGTGCGCGTGATCACCGACGGCATCGGCACCGCACGCCTGCCGTTGTTCGATACGTGGGCGGCAGCCGGCGTCGAGCACTGCATCTACAACCGTTACCTGTTCGGCCGCTTCGGCTTCTCGCGCACGCACCGCAAGCTCGCGGTGATCGATCACGTGGTCGCGTTCTGCGGCGGCATCAACATCGTCGACGACTACACGCAGGGCAGCGCGACGCTGCCGTTTCCGCGCTGGGATTTCGCGGTCGAGATGGCCGGGCCCGCGGTGTCCGACGTGCGTGCCGCGTTCGAGTTGCAGTGGCACCGGATCCAGTTCGGCCACAAGCCGTACGCGCAGTACGCGGCCGGGCTGCACGGCGGCGAAGCGTTCCCCGACATGTTCCGGCGCTGGATGCGCAGCCATCGATGGATCAAGGCCGGCGCACTGCGGGTCGTGACCGAGCCGAGCGTCGCGTTCGTCGCGCGCGACAACGTCGTGAACCGCCGCGCGATCGAGAAGGCGTATCTCGCGGCGATCGGCCAGGCGCGCCAGCGGATCCTGCTCGCGAATCCGTATTTCATGCCGGGCCGCAAGCTGCGCCGCGCGCTGACGGGCGCGGCCCGCCGCGGCGTCGACGTGCAGGTGCTGATCGGTCGCAAGGAATTCACGGCGCTCGATACGGCCGTGCCGTTCCTGTATCACTCGCTGTTGCGGGCGGGCGTGCGCGTGGCCGAATACGACAAGACGATCCTGCACGGCAAGGTCGCCGTGATCGACGACAACTGGGCGACGGTCGGCTCGTCGAACCTGGACGCGCTGAGCCTGATGCTGAACAATGAGGCGAACGTCGTGCTGGTGCGCTACGATGCAGTGACGAACCAGTTGCGCGACGCGATCGCGACCGCGTTCGCCGAAGGCCGGGAGATCGATGCCGCGCGCTACGCCGCGCGCCCGCGCATCGAGCGGCTGCTGAACTGGCTTGCGTACAACACGTACCGCCTCGTGATGAAGGCGCTGACGGTCGGCGGTTACGACTGAACGCAGACTAAGTATTCGCTTCAAAAAATCTGTCCGCACGTTCGTGCGGAAAAGCCGCTCCGGTCCCGCCGGAATCGCGCAAAATAGCGGCTCGGTTAGACACCGGTTTCTAATAATTTCCTTGTTTCGCGAGCGGCCGCACTCAATAATAGTACGGCCGTTCGATTTTATTCGAACCCCCGAACGGTTACAGAAATAGCTATGCGAAAAGGCGAACAGACGCGTGCCGCGATACTTGAAGCTGCTTTGGACCTCGCCAGCCGTGACGGGCTGGAGGGGCTGACGATCGGCCTGCTGGCCGAGCGCATGCAGATGAGCAAGAGCGGTGTGTTCGCGCACTTCGGATCGCGTGAGGACCTGCAGGTCGAGGTCGTCCGCGAGTATCACCATCGTTTCGAAAACGAGGTGTTCTTTCCGAGCCTGCGCGAGCCGCGAGGCTTGCCGCGCCTTCGGGCGATGCTGGCCCGCTGGACGGAGAAGCGCATCCAGGAGGTGACGACCGGATGCATCTACATCAGCGGTGCGGTCGAGTATGACGACCGGCCTGACAGCCCCGTGCGCGAGCAGTTGATCGCAAGCGTGACGGCCTGGCGTGCCGCGATGCTGCGTGCCATTTCGCAGGCGAAGGAAGAAGGCCATCTGCGTGCGGATACGGATCCGGACCTGATGCTCTTCGAGTTGTACAGCTTCACGCTCGGCCTGCATCACGACGCCCGCTTCCTGCATTCGCCGGATGCCGTGCGCCTCACGTGGGCCGCGCTGGAAAAGACGATTGTTTCGTATCAGAGCGAGAGCCGTTAGCGGCGCGTGATCCGCCCGCCAGGAGCTCGAGCCGTTTTGCCCACCTTTGGAGAGAGTCATGGGACAGTACGCCGCGCCGCTGCGCGACATGCAATTCGTGTTGCACGAGCTTCTGAACGTCGAAGCCGAAGTCAAGCAAATGCCCAAGCATGCGGACCTCGACGCCGACACGATCAACCAGGTCCTCGAGGAAGCGGGCAAGTTCTGCTCCGAGGTGCTGTTCCCGCTGAACCAGGTCGGCGATCGCGAAGGCTGCACGTATGAAGGCGACGGCGTCGTGAAGACCCCGACCGGCTTCAAGGAAGCCTACCAGCAGTATGTCGAGGCCGGCTGGCCGGCGCTCGGCTGCGATCCGGACTACGGCGGCCAGGGCCTGCCGGCGTTCGTGAACAACGCGCTCTACGAAATGCTGAACTCGGCGAACCAGGCCTGGACGATGTATCCGGGCCTGTCGCACGGCGCCTACGAGTGCCTGCACGCACACGGCGCGCCGGAACTGCAGCAGCGCTACCTGCCGAAGCTCGTGACGGGCGAATGGACCGGCACGATGTGCCTGACCGAGCCGCACTGCGGCACCGACCTCGGCATCCTGCGCACCAAGGCCGAACCCAACGGCGACGGCTCGTACTCGATCAGCGGCACGAAGATCTTCATCTCGAGCGGCGAGCACGACATGTCGAAGAACATCATCCACCTCGTGCTCGCGCGCCTGCCGGACGCGCCGCAGGGCACCAAGGGGATCTCGCTGTTCATCGTGCCGAAGTTCATCCCCGACGCAGCCGGCGAGCCGGGCGAGCGCAACGGCATCAAGTGCGGCTCGATCGAGCACAAGATGGGCATCCACGGCAACTCGACGTGCGTGATGAACCTCGACGGCGCGACGGGCTGGATGGTCGGCGAGCCGAACAAGGGCTTGAACGCGATGTTCGTGATGATGAATGCCGCGCGCCTTGGCGTCGGCATGCAGGGCCTCGGCCTCACGGAAGTCGCGTACCAGAACTCGCTCACCTATGCGAAGGAGCGCCTGCAGATGCGCTCGCTGACGGGCCCGAAGGCACCGGACAAGCCGGCCGACCCGATCATCGTGCATCCGGACGTGCGCCGCATGCTGCTCACGCAGAAGGCCTACGCCGAAGGCGCGCGCGCATTCACGTACTGGTCCGCGCTGCAGATCGACAAGGAACTGTCGCATGGTGACGAAGCGGTGCGCAAGGAAGCGGCCGACCTCGTCGCGCTGCTCACGCCGATCATCAAGGCGTTCCTGACCGACAACGCGTTCGAGTCGACCAACCACGCGATGCAGATCTACGGCGGTCACGGCTTCATCTCCGAGTGGGGCATGGAGCAGTACGTGCGCGACGCGCGGATCAACATGATCTACGAAGGCACGAACTCGATCCAGTCGCTCGACTTGCTGGGCCGCAAGGTGCTCGGCGACATGGGCGCGAAGCTGAAGAAGTTCGGCAAGCTCGTCACGGAATTCGCGGAAGCCGAAGGCGTGAAGCCGGAAATGGCCGAGTTCATCAACCCGCTCGCCGACATCGGCGACAAGGTGCAGAAGCTGACGATGGAAATCGGCATGAAGGCGATGCAGAACCCGGACGAAGTCGGCGCTGCCGCCGTGCCGTACCTGCGCACCGTCGGCCACCTGGTGTTCTCGTACTTCTGGGCGCGCATGGCGCGCCTCGCACTCGACAAGGAAGCGTCGGGCGATCCGTTCTACAAGTCGAAGCTCGCCACCGCTCGCTTCTACTTCGCGCGCCTGCTGCCCGAGACGGCATCGACGATCCGCGCGGCGCGCGCCGGTTCGAAGACGCTGATGGAAGTCGACGAATCGCTGTTCTGACGCGAGTCCGGGCGGGGCGCACCGCGCGCCGCCCGAACGCAACGGTTCCTGGTACTCACTTCGCCGTGCAGCCCCCACCTCCCGCGCTGCACGACACTATCCGGAGACATCCCGTGAGCAATTTCCTGATTCGCAAGGTCGCCGTGCTGGGCGCCGGCGTGATGGGCGCGCAGATCGCCGCGCACCTCATCAACGCGCGCGTGCCGGTGCTGCTGTTCGACCTGCCGGCCAAGGAAGGCCCGAAAAACGCGATCGCGCTGAAGGCGATCGAGAACCTGAAGAAGCTGTCGCCCGCGCCGTTCGGCGTGAAGGACGACGCGAAGTACCTCGAGGCAGCGAACTACGAAGACGACATCGCGAAGCTCGCCGAGTGCGACGTCGTGATCGAGGCGATCGCCGAGCGGATGGACTGGAAGCACGACCTGTACAAGAAGGTCGCGCCGCACATCGCACCGAACGCGATCTTCGCGACCAACACGTCGGGCCTGTCGATCACGAAGCTGTCCGAAGGGTTCTCGGACGAGCTGAAGTCGCGCTTCTGCGGCGTGCACTTCTTCAACCCGCCGCGCTACATGCACCTCGTCGAGCTGATCCCGACCGCGCATACGCGCCCGGAGATCCTCGACCAGCTCGAAACCTTCCTGACGAGCATCGTCGGCAAGGGCGTCGTGCGCGCGAAGGACACGCCGAACTTCATCGCGAACCGCGTCGGCATCTTCTCGATCCTGGCCGTGATCACCGAGGCCGCGAAGTTCGGCCTGCGCTTCGACGAAGTCGACGACCTGACGGGCAGCCGCCTCGGCCGTGCGAAGTCGGCGACGTTCCGCACCGCGGACGTGGTCGGCCTCGACACGATGGCGCACGTGATCAAGACGATGCAGGACAACCTCGCCGACGATCCGTTCTTCCCGGTCTACCAGACGCCTGCCGTGCTCGCCGAACTGGTGAAGCAGGGCGCGCTCGGCCAGAAGACGGGCGGCGGCTTCTACAAGAAGGAAGGCAAGGCGATCAAGGTGCTCGACGCGAAGACGGGCACCTATGTGGACTCGGGCGCGAAGGCGGACGAAACCGTCGGCCGCATCCTGAAGCGCCCGCCGGCGGAACGCCTGAAGCTGCTGCGTGAAACGGACCATCCGCACGCGCAGTTCCTGTGGTCGATCTTCCGCGACGTGTTCCACTACATCGGCGTGCATCTCGAATCGATCGCCGACAACGCGCGCGACGTCGACCTCGCGATCCGCTGGGGCTTCGGCTGGAACGAAGGCCCGTTCGAAGGCTGGCAGGCCGCCGGCTGGAAGCAGGTCGCCGAGTGGGTGCAGGAAGACATCGCGGCCGGCAAGGCGCTCGCGAACGTGCCGCTGCCGTCGTGGGTGCTCGAAGGCGCGGTGGCGGAAAAGGGCGGCGTGCACACGGCCGAAGGCTCATGGGCGCCGGCAGCGAAGCGCTTCGTGCCGCGTTCGGACCTCGCCGTCTACGACAAGCAGGTATTCCGCGCGCCGTTGCTCGGCGAAGCCGGTGCCGATCCGAAGACGTACGGCAAGACGCTGTTCGAAACCGACGCCGTGCGTGCATGGGTCGACGATCGTGCCGGTGAAGACGACGTCGTGATCGTGTCGTTCAAGTCGAAGATGAACACGATCGGACCGAGCGTGATCGACGGCCTCGTGCAGGCGATCGAACTCGCGGAGAAGGACTACAAGGGCGTCGTGATCTGGCAGCCGACGTCGCTGAAGCTCGGCACGCCGGGCGGCCCGTTCTCGGCCGGTGCGAACCTCGAAGAGGCGATGCCCGCGTTCATGATGGGCGGCGCGAAGGGTATCGAGCCGTTCGTGAAGAAGTTCCAGGAAGGCATGCTGCGCGTGAAGTACGCGAACGTTCCGGTCGTCGCGGCCGTGTCGGGCATCGCGCTCGGCGGCGGGTGCGAGCTGATGCTGCACAGCGCGAAGCGCGTCGTGCACGTCGAGAGCTACATCGGTCTCGTCGAAGTGGGCGTCGGCCTCGTGCCGGCGGGCGGCGGCCTGAAGGAAGCCGCGCTGCGCGCAGCGGATGCCGCAACGGCCGCGAACGCGACCACCGACATCCTGAAGTTCGTCACGAAGTCGTTCGAGAACGCGGCGATGGCGAAGGTGTCGGCGTCCGCGCACGATGCCCGTGCGATGGGCTACGTGAAGCCGTCCGACACGATCGTCTTCAACGTGTTCGAACTGCTCGACACCGCGAAGAAGGAAGCGCGCGCGCTGGCCGCAACCGGCTACCGCGCACCGCTGCGCGCGAAGGACGTGCCGGTCGCCGGCCGTTCGGCGATCGCGACGATCAAGGCATCGCTCGTCAACATGCGTGACGGCCGCTTCATCAGCGATCACGACTACCTGATCGCGAGCCGCATCGCCGAAGCCGTGTGCGGCGGCGACGTCGAAGCCGGCAGCCTGGTCGACGAGCAGTGGCTGCTCGCGCTGGAGCGCCGTGCGTTCGTCGAGCTGCTCGGCACGCAGAAGACGCAGGAACGGATCATGGGCATGTTGCAGACCGGCAAGCCGGTGCGTAACTGAGCGAGCGGATAAGGCAAGGAGTCTCAAATGAGCAAACAATTGCAAGACGCATACATCGTCGCCGCCAGCCGCACGCCGATCGGCAAGGCCCCGCGCGGTGTCTTCAAGAACACGCGCCCGGACGAGCTGCTGGTCCACGCGCTCAAGTCGGCGGTGGCGCAGGTGCCCGGCTTCGACACGAAGCTGATCGAAGACGCGATCATCGGCTGCGCGATTCCGGAAGCCGAGCAGGGCCTGAACGTCGCGCGCATGGGCGCGCTGCTCGCAGGCCTGCCGCAGACGGTCGGCGGCGTGACGGTCAACCGTTTCTGCGCGTCGGGCATCACGGCGCTGGCGATGGCGGCCGACCGCATCCGCGTCGGCGAATCGGACGCGATCTTCGCGGGCGGCTGCGAATCGATGAGCATGGTGCCGATGATGGGCAACAAGCCGTCGATGTCGCCGCACATCTTCGATCGCAACGAAGACTTCGGCATCGCGTACGGGATGGGCCTGACGGCCGAGCGCGTCGCGGAGCAGTGGAAGGTGAGCCGCGAAGACCAGGACGCGTTCTCGGTCGAGTCGCACCGCAAGGCGCTTGCCGCCCAGCAGGCCGGCGAGTTCAACGACGAGATCGCCGCGTACACGATCACCGAGCGTTTCCCGAACCTCGCGACCGGTGAAGTCGACGTGAAGACGCGCGAGATCAAGCTCGACGAAGGTCCGCGCGCCGATACGTCGATCGAAGGCCTCGCGAAGCTGCGCACGGTGTTCGCGAACAAGGGCTCGGTCACGGCCGGCAACAGCTCGCAGACGTCGGACGGCGCGGGCGCGCTGCTCGTGGTGTCGGAGAAGGTGCTCAAGGAATTCAACCTGACGCCGCTCGCGCGCTTCGTGAGCTTCGCGGTGCGTGGCGTGCCGCCGGAAATCATGGGCATCGGCCCGAAGGAAGCGATTCCGGCCGCGCTGAAGGCTGCCGGCCTGAAGCAGGACGATCTCGACTGGATCGAGCTGAACGAAGCGTTCGCCGCGCAATCGCTGGCGGTGATGCGCGATCTCGGCCTCGACCCGTCGAAGGTCAACCCGATGGGCGGCGCGATCGCACTCGGCCACCCGCTCGGCGCGACCGGCGCGATCCGCGCGGCGACCGTCGTGCACGGCCTGCGTCGCCGCAACCTGAAGTACGGGATGGTCACGATGTGCGTCGGCACCGGCATGGGCGCCGCGGGCATCATCGAACGCCTGTAAGCGGAGCACGACGACAAGCTGCGACGGTGCGCGGGCCACGAGCTCGCGCACCGTTTTTTTCATTCCGATAGAGGAAAGTCAAAGGAGACGGTTGTGGCCGAAATTCAAGTGGAACGCGCCGATGGCGTGATGACGATCACGATCGCGCGCCCGGCGAAGAAGAACGCGCTGACGGCGGCGATGTACCAGACGATGGCCGACGCCCTCGCCGAAGCGCAGGAAGACAAGGCGGTTCGCGTGATCCTGCTGCGCGGTGGCGACGGCAATTTCACCTCGGGGAACGATCTCGAGGATTTCCTGAAGTCGCCGCCGAAGGACGACACCGCGCCGGTGTTCCAGTTTCTCGCGCGGATCAGCAGCGCGAGCAAGCCGATCGTGGCCGCGGTGCCGGGCCTGGCGATCGGTGTCGGCGTGACGATGCTGCTGCACTGCGATCTGGTCTACGCGGCCGATACCGCGACGTTCTCGCTGCCGTTCACGCAGCTCGGGCTGTGCCCGGAAGCCGCGTCGAGCGCGCTGCTGCCGCGTCTGGCCGGCCATCAGGTCGCGGCCGAGAAGCTGCTGCTCGGCGAAGCGTTCGACGCGCTGGAAGCGCACCGGATCGGCATCGTCAACCGTGTGCTGCCGGCGGCCGAGCTCGACGCGTTCGCGGCGAAGCAGGCGGCAAAGCTCGCGGCGCTGCCGGCGGCATCGCTGCGTGTGACGAAGGCGCTGCTGAAGGATACGGGCGGGGTGGCGACGCAGGCGCGGATGGCCGAGGAAGCGGGCCACTTCGCCACGATGCTGCGCGCGCCGGAAGCGCGCGAGGCGATGACGGCGTTCTTCGAGAAGCGCAAGCCGGATTTCCGTCAGTTCGACTGACCGATCGACGGAGCAGGGCGCGCCGGCGGCGGACCGCCGGCGCGCTCCCGGGATCGCGATCAGGCCGTGCCGTAGTCGACGTGGCCGGTTTCGCGGCAGAAGCTGACGAGCCGCAAGCCGGCCGCTTTCGCGATCTCGATCGCGAGCGACGACGGCGCGGAGATCGTCGCCACCATCGGGATGCCGACCCGTGCGGCCTTGCGCACGAGCTCGTAGCTCGCGCGGCTCGACAGGAACACGAAGCCGTCGGTCGCGTCGGCGCGCGACAGCACGAGCGAGCCGATCAGCTTGTCGAGTGCGTTGTGGCGGCCGACGTCCTCGAATGCCATCCGGATCGCGCCTGTTGCGTCGCACCACGCGGCCGCATGCAGGCCGCCCGTGAGCCGCGTGAGCGCCTGGTGAACCGGCAGCGCCTGCGCCGCACGCGTCAGCGCGTCGGGGGCGAGGCGGGCGAGAAAGCCCGTATCGGGCACGCGTTCGGGCGCGAGGTCGAGCAGGTCGATGCTTTCGATCCCGCAGACGCCGCAGCCGGTACGCCCCGCGAGCGCACGGCGCCGGTCCTTCAGCGCGGCGAACGCCTGCTGGACGACCTCCAGGTGGACTTCCGCATGCGGCAGCGGCGCGTCGGTGTGCAGGATCACCTCGATGTCCTTGATGTCGCTGCCGCGCGCGACGATCCCTTCCGAGATCGCGAAACCGACCGCGAACGCTTCGAGGTCGCACGGCGTACACATCATCACCGCATGCGAGATGCCGTTGAAGACGAGCGCGACGGGCCATTCCTGCCCGACGTAGTCGTGTGCGGTTTCGACGGCGCCGCCGCGCGTGCGGCGCACGGACAGTTCGATCGCGCCGCGCGGTTCGTCGCGCAGGTCGCCGGATTCGGTCGGATTCACGAGCACTCCCGTTGATTCGGCGCGCGGGGCCGGCGGCAATCGTATCCGCCACCCGCGCGCAGAGGTTCTAAAATACCCCAGGCAAGCCGGCCGCGCCGGTATCCGCCACATCAGGTAACGATCATGGGACTCAGCGACGCTCCACTGCTATTCGCCTTCGAACACGATTCGTCGGAAAACTTCACGTACATCCCGATGATCGTGCGTTTCAATCTCGACCGTTTCGGTCTGCGGATCTCATTGGAGCAGTGGCAGTTGCTGCCGCTCGAGGACCGCAAGCTGCTCGCGCGCTTTCCGGCCGACGAGGACACCGCGATCGAGCCCAACTTCGATCACGCGCTGTTCGAAATGCTGCGTACGCACGCGGATCTGGAGCCCTCGTGGTTCCAGCCGGACGAGCAGCCGGCCTGGCGTGCCACCGACATCGTGCCGGAGTCGCTCGTGCAGCAGAGCGCGCTGGCCGGGCTGATGGCGCCCGAGCTCGCGCAGTGGCAGCGGCTCGCGCCGTTCCAGCGCTACGTGCTGGTGAAGCTGTCGCGCAAGCCGAAGCTGAACCACGATTTCCTGCCCGCGATGCGGGAGTTCGGGCTGACGGCCACGCACTGAGGCGGCCGAAGGCAGGGAAAGCGCCGCCGTGCGGCGCTCGCCCGTCAGAGCGGCGGCAGTTGCCGCGGCTTGCGGTCAGTGCCGGTCGCGACGTAGGTGAGCGTCGCTTCGGTGACCTTCACGACTTCACCCATCAGGCGCATGCGCTGCGCGTACACTTCGACGTCGACCGTGATCGACGTGTTGCCGGTACGCGTGATGGTCGCGTAGAAGCTCAGCAGATCGCCGACGAACACCGGCTGCTTGAACACGAACGAATTGACCGCGACCGTCGCGACGCGACCGTTCGCGCGCTGGCTCGCGGGGATCGAGCCGGCGATGTCGACCTGCGACATGATCCAGCCGCCGAATACGTCGCCGTGGACGTTCGCGTCGTGCGGTTGCGGGACGACGCGCAGCGCGGGCTGCTTTTGCGGGAGTTCGAGGGTCGAATCGGTCATGGCGGGGGCTTTCATCCTGTAATAATTACGCCGCCGCGCGCAGGCCGGCCGGCGAGGGCGCCGGCAGCGGCGCGAAGCGGCTTCTGCGACAATACAACGTTCGCAAATTGTACGAGAAAGTGAGCGAGCCGGCCGCCGATGCACGCGTCCGGCACCGCCGCCGATCCTTCCCCCCATGCGCCGATTTCCTGCTTCCGGCGAGCCCGCGCCGGCTTCGACCGGGCCCCGCAACGACTGGCAAACCATCCGGTCGCTGCTGCCGTACCTGACCACCTACAAATGGCGCGTCGCCCTCGCGCTCGGCTGCCTGATCGGCGCGAAGGTCGCGAACCTCGGTGTGCCGGTCGTGATGAAGCGCATCGTCGACCACCTGTCCTACGTCCAGCAGATCACCGCGATCGGCCGCGCCGAGCAGTCGGCCGGCATCGTGCTCGCGGGCGGCGTGGGGCTGCTGGTCGTCGCGTACGCGCTCGTGCGGCTGTCGACTTCATTGTTTACCGAGCTGCGCGAGATCCTGTTCTCGAAGGTCACCGAGAGCGCGGTGCGCCAGCTCGCGCTGCAGGTGTTCCGTCACCTGCACGGGCTGTCGCTGCGGTTTCACCTGGAGCGCCAGACCGGCGGCATGTCGCGCGACATCGAGCGCGGCACGCGCGGCATCCAGCAGCTGATTTCGTATTCGCTGTACAGCATCCTGCCGACGCTCGTCGAGGTCGGGCTCGTGCTCGGCTTCTTCGTGGTCAAGTACGAGGCCTATTACGCGTACGTGACGTTCGCGGCGCTGGTCACCTACATCGTGTTCACGGTGAAGGTCACCAACTGGCGCACGCATTTCCGCCGGACGATGAACGAACTCGATTCGCGTGCGAACTCGCGGGCGATCGATTCGCTGATCAACTACGAGACGGTCAAGTATTTCGGCAACGAGGAGTGGGAGGCGCAGCGCTACGACGAGAACCTGAAGCGCTACCGGAAAGCCGCGATCCGTTCGCAGAATTCGCTGTCGGTGCTGAACTTCGGCCAGCAGGCGATCATCGGCACGGGGCTCGTGTTCATCCTGTGGCGTGCGACGCAGGGCGTGCTCGCGGGCAAGCTGACGCTCGGCGACCTGGTGCTGATCAACACGTTCATGCTGCAGCTGTACATTCCGCTCAACTTTCTCGGTGTCGTCTATCGCGAGCTGAAGCAGAGCCTGACCGACATGGATCGCATGTTCGGGCTGCTGTCGGCCGCGAAGGAAGTGGCCGATTTGCCCGATGCGCGGCCGCTCGCGGTGGCCGGCGCGCAGGTGCGCTTCGAGCACGTGAATTTCGCGTACGAGCCGGCGCGGCAGATCCTGCACGACGTGTCGTTCACGATCGATGCGGGCACGACGACCGCGGTGGTCGGCCACAGCGGCTCCGGGAAGTCGACACTGTCGCGGCTGCTGTTCCGCTTCTACGATCTCGACCGGCAGGCGGGCGGCGCGATCCGGATCGACGGCCAGGACATCCGCGACGTCACGCAGGACTCGCTGCGCGCGTCGATCGGGATCGTGCCGCAGGACACCGTGCTGTTCAACGACTCGATCTACTACAACATCGCGTACGGCCGGCCGACCGCGACCCGCGACGAGGTGATCGCGGCCGCGCGTGCCGCGCACATCCACGATTTCATCGAAAGTTTGCCGAAGGGCTATGACACGCCGGTCGGCGAGCGCGGGCTGAAGTTGTCGGGCGGCGAGAAGCAGCGCGTCGCGATCGCGCGCACGCTGTTGAAGAACCCGCCGGTGCTGCTGTTCGACGAAGCGACGTCGGCGCTCGATTCGCGCTCGGAGCGCGCGATCCAGCACGAACTCGACCAGATCGCGCGGCATCGCACGACGCTCGTGATCGCGCACCGGCTGTCGACGGTCGTGCACGCGCAGCAGATCCTGGTGATGGACCACGGGCGGATCGTCGAGCGCGGCACGCACGACGAACTCGTGCGCGCCGACGGGTTGTATGCGCAGATGTGGGCGCTGCAGCAGCAGCGCGCGGCGGCGGGCGGGGAAGAGGCGGAAGCCGCTTGAGCGGCGGGGCTGCGCGCGGGGCGCGCGCAGCAGGACGGAGCACGTTTGATGGGCGGGAGCCGGCCCGGCATGGTGGTCCGACAGGCGCCGGGCCCTTTGATCAGTCAGGCCAACGCGGCCAGTTCGCCGGTCAGCCAGCTAGCCCGCCCGTCAGCTAACCGGCCGTTTGATCATTCAGCCCGAGGGCCCGTCAGCCGGTCACTCCGCGGCGCGCAGCCGCGCATCCAGCTCGCCGAGCTGCACGGGCGTGCCGACGTTCTCCCAGATACCTTCATACAGTTCGCCGCTCGCGCGGCCGGCCTCGATCGCCGCGCGATAGTACGGCGTCAGCGCGCGCCGCGTGCCGGGCGCGAGATCGCGGAACATCCGCGTGTCGTACAGGCCGATGTTGCCGAACGTGAAGCGCGCGGCGCCGTCGAGTGCAAGGCGGCCGTCGTCGCCGAGCGCGAAGTCGCCCGCCGGGTGGAACGGCGGGTTCGGCACCATCACGAGGTGCATCGCCGGCGTATCGAGCGCGGCCATCCGGGCGGCGCGCGGCGCGAGCGACCGGTAGTCGAACGCGCAGTAGACGTCGCCGCTGACCGCCGCGAACACGGCCGGCTGCCCGTCGCGCTCGAGCAGCGGCAGCGCCTGCGCGATGCCGCCCGCGGTTTCCAGCGCTTCGCCTTCGGCCGAATACACGAGCCGCACGCCCCAGCGCGAACCGTCGCCGAGCGCAGCCTCGATCTGCTCGCCGAGCCACGCGTGGTTGATCACGATCGTCTCGATGCCCGCGCGGGCGAGCGCCTCGATCTGCCACACGATCAGCGGCTTGCCGCCCGCTTCGAGCAGCGGCTTCGGGCGGGTGTCGGTGAGCGGGCGCATCCGTTCGCCGCGCCCGGCGGCGAAGATCATCGCCGTGGTCAGGGTGTTGCTCATGTTCGGCCGGGTGTCAGGAGAGTCGGAACGATCAGAAATCAGAACGTATAGCCCACGTCGGCCGGCGCGTTGCCCTCGAGCTCGTCGAGCAGCTTCGCGAACGGCACGAGCGGGCGATAGCGCAGCGCGACCTTGCGCGCATACGCGATGAAGCGCGGCAGGTCGTTCAGGTAGTGCGGCTTGCCGTCACGGTAATTGATACGCGCGAACAGGCCGAGCACCTTGATGTGGCGCTGCAGCCCCATCCATTCGAGCTGGCGGTAGAACTCGCCGAAATCGGGGTCGACCGGCAGGCCGGCCTTTTTTGCCTTTTCCCAGTAGTACGCGAAGCAGTCGAGCTCGAACTCCTCGTCCCAGCTGATGAAGGCGTCGCGCAGCAGCGACACGACGTCGTACGTCAGCGGCCCGTAGACGGCATCCTGGAAATCGAGGATGCCCGGGTTGGGCGCGCACACCATCAGGTTGCGCGGCATGAAATCGCGCAGCATGAAACCCTGCGGCTGCGCGTGCGCGCTGGCGACCAGCAGCGCGAAGGTGCGGTCGAGCGTGCCGCGCATCGCGTCGGTGACCGGCTTGCCGAGGTGGCGGCCGACGAACCATTCGGGCATCAGCTCCATCTCGCGGCGCAGGAATGCCTCGTCGAACGGCGGCAGCACGTCGGGCTTCGACGTGAGCTGGAAGCGGATCAGCGCGTCGAGCGCCGCGCGCATCAGCGGTTTTGCGGCGGCCGGGTCGGCCGGATCGAGCACCGAGATGTACGACGTGCGGCCGAGATCGGTCACGAGCATGAAGCCCGCGTCGAAATCGTGGGCCAGCACGTCCGGCACGTGGTCGCCGGCCGCGGCGAGCAGTTGCGCGACCTGGACGAATTCACGGCACTTTTCGGGCGGCGGCGCGTCGACGGCGATCAGCGTGCCGCCGGCGCTCGTGGCCGACGCGACACGGAAATAGCGGCGGAAACTGGCGTCCGACGAGGCGGGCGCGAGGGTCGACAGGTCGAGCGCATAGCGTTCGGCGAGCGGGTGCAGCCACGCGGTGAGCGCTTCGAGGCGGGCGTCGGGCTGGGATACGGCGGATGGGGGCGTCATGAAACTCGGCGGAGGGGGGAACGTCTTGCCATATAATACCCCACGACTTTTTTGACGCGCCCCGCGTCAGCTTTCCGCCGTGCAGGCCCGCCGCCTGTCGCGCGGTCGCCCGAACGCCTCCCCGGTTTGCGCTCAGCCGCAGTCGCGGTGCGACGGTGCGGCCTGCCGCGCGCGCATGTGCCGCGACGGCGCGGTTGACAAGGGGCGATTCGCCAAACGATAGATGCCGCCCAAACCGCTATTCCCGAATGTTTTCCCCGGTGACGGGGCGCCGCGCAAACGGCGGCTCGCGCTCGCACTCCTGGCCGTGCCCGGCCTCGTGCCGGCCGTGTCGTACGCGCAGCTGTCGGGCGCGGCCGCGCAGCCGCAGCCGCTCGACTCGCCGTGGGATCTGCGTCTCGCGCCCCAGCTCGAGGATCATCCGCTGAAGGACGGCGCGAAACCGGCCGCCTTCGTGATCGCCGACCATACGAGCGGCACGGCCGAGCAGGATCTCGCCGCGAAGGGTTCGGCCGAGCTGCGGCGCGGTGACGCCGTCGTGAAGGCCGACGCGATCCACTACGATCAGGATACCGACATGGCCGATGCGTACGGCCAGGTCAGGATCAACAATGCCGGCACGTCGTTCGCGGGCCCCGAGGCGCACCTGAAGATCGAGGCGAACCAGGGCTTCATGACCGCGCCGAAGTACCACTTCAACGTGACGGGCGGCTCGGGCAGCGCGGAACGCGTCGACATGGTCGACAACGAGCGCTCGGTGTTCGTCAACGGCACCTACACCGCGTGCCAGTGCTCGACGAACCCCGCGTGGTACATCAAGGGCAGCCGCTTCGACTTCGATACGGGCGCCGACGAAGGCACCGCGCGCAACGGCGTGCTGTTCTTCCAGGGCGTGCCGATCTTCGCGAGCCCGTGGATGACGTTCCCGCTGTCGGGCGAGCGGCGCAGCGGCCTGCTGCCGCCGACGTTCGCGGTGAACTCGAACAACGGCTTCGAGCTGACGCTGCCGTACTACTTCAACATCGCGCCGAACCGCGACCTGACGCTCACGCCGCGCATCATCTCGCGGCGCGGCGTGATGATGGAGGGGACGTTCCGCTACCTGTCGCCGACGTACTCGGGCACGTTTACGGCGAATTACCTGCCGAGTGACCGGCTCGAGCACCGCAACCGCTACGCGATCTACTGGCAGCACCAGCAGAACTTCGGCGGCGGCTTCGGCGGCTACGTCTATTACAACAAGGTCTCGGACAACCTGTATCCCGAGCAACTGGGTTCGATGAACCAGTTCATCAACGGGACCCAGACGTTGTACCAGCAGGAGGCCGGTCTCACGTACAACAACGGCCCGTGGTCGGTGCTCGCGCGCTACCAGCACTGGCAGACGCTGCCGCCGTCGATCGCGCCTTACAGCCGCGAGCCGCAGTTGAACGTGAAGTACACGAAGTACAACGTCGGCGGCTTCGACTTCGGCGCGGAAGCCGACTATTCGCGGTTCCGCATCACGACGGCCGATGCGACCCAGGGCGACCGGATCGTCTTCAACCCGTACATCGCGTACGGCGTATACGGCCCCGGCTACTTCGCCGTGCCGAAGGTCCAGTACCACCTTGCGTCGTACGACCTGAACTACCTGTCGTCGAGCACGCCGAACAATCCGAAGCGCTTCACCGAGTCGATCCCGACCGTGAGCTTCGATTCGGGCCTGATCTTCGACCGCTCGGTACGCCTGTTCGGCCAGGACTTCATCCAGACCCTCGAGCCGCGCCTGTACTATGTGTACACGCCGTATCGCGACCAGTCGAACGCGCCGCTGTTCGACACCGCGGAGTCGGACTTCGGCCTCGCGGAGATCTACCAGCCGAACACGTTCGTCGGCAACGACCGGATCGCCGACGCGAACCGGATCACGGCCGGCCTCACGTCGCGCTTCATCGACCCGCGCACCGGCGACGAGCGCGCGCGTTTCGTGATCGCGCAGCAGTACTACTTCGCCGATCAGCGCGTCACGCTGACTCCCGGGCAGAGCGCCGTGCTGGCGCGCCACTCTGACCTGATCGTCGGCGCCGCGCTGAAGCTCGGCTCGGGCTTCATGTCGGAGACGGCGTTCCAGTACAACCAGAACAACAACCAGCTCGTGAAGTCGAGCGTCGGTTTCGGCTACAGCCCGGGCGAGCGCCGCGTGATCAACGTCGGCTACCGCTATACGCGCTCGAACACCACGCTCGACAACCAGCCGATCAACCAGTTCCTGGTGTCCGCGCAATGGCCGCTCACGCGCCGCCTGTATGCGATCGGCCGCTTCAACTACGACCTCGCCGGCGATCGCGTGGTCGACGGTCTGGTCGGCTTACAATACGACGCGGATTGCTGGGCGCTCGGGGTCGGGGTGCAACGGGTTGCGAACGGTATCAATTCGTCGGGACAGCAGAACTCGGCGACGCGAGTCATGATGCAGCTGACGCTCAAGGGCCTGTCGACCGTCGATAACGGCCTCGTGTCGGCGTTCCGCGCCGGGGTGCCGGGCTACACGCCGCTGCCGCCGCCGCCGCCGCCGATGTCCCGCTTCAGCAACTACGAGTAACGCCGGCTTGTCTGCACCG
This sequence comes from Burkholderia sp. Tr-20390, assembly GCF_017104595.1. NCBI lineage: Bacteria > Pseudomonadati > Pseudomonadota > Betaproteobacteria > Burkholderiales > Burkholderiaceae > Burkholderia > Burkholderia sp. Tr-20390. The sequence goes on from NZ_JAAGPC010000036.1 coordinate 50,190, forward strand.
GTCAGCACGATTTCAATGGAGTTCCAGTGGCAATGAAGAAAACCCTTCGTTTCGCGGCAGTCGTGTCCAGCCTCGCTGCGGCCTCCGCGCTGCTCGCCGCCGCGCCGGCCGCGGCGCAGGCGCTCGGTTCGCAAGGTGCGCAGCTCGCCGACGAAGTCGTCGCGGTCGTCAACAACGACGTGATCACGGGCCGCGAACTCGACCAGCGTGCCGGCCTGATCGCGCGCCGGCTGCAGCAGCAGAACGCACCGGTGCCGCCGACCGATCAGTTGCGCGCGCAGGTGCTGAACCAGATGGTGCTCGAGCGTATCCAGGTGCAGAAGGCCAAGGACGACGGGATCCGCATCGACGACGCGACCGTGCAGGCGACACTGCAGCGTCTCGCGCAGGCGAACGGCATGACGCTCGAGCAGTACCGCGCGCGTCTCGAGGCGCAAGGCGTGCCCTGGAGCATCTTCACGAGCGACGCGCGTACCGAACTGATGCTGTCGAAGCTGCGCGAGCGCGAGGTCGACGGCAAGATCACCGTGTCGGACGCCGAGGTCGCGAACTACATCGCGAGCCAGCGCGGGCCGAGTGCGTCGCAACAGCAGGACCTGCGCTTCCAGCACATCTTCATCAAGGCGCCGACCAACGCGCCGCAGGCCGACATCGAAGCCGCGCAGAAGAAGGCTGACGCGTTGCTGCAGCAGGCGAAGTCGGGCGCCGACTTCGAGAAGCTCGCGAAGAACAATTCGGAAGCGAACGACGCGAAGAAGGGCGGCGACCTCGGCTTCAAGGCGCCGAGCGCGCTGCCGGCCGACGTCGTCGATGCCGCATCGAAGCTGCGCCCGGGCCAGGTCAACCCGACGCTGATCCGCGTGCCGGACGGCTTCGAGATCGTGCGCCTCGTCGATCGTCGCCAGAGCCAGGGCGCGTCCGCCGCGGCACCGAAGATCGTGCAGACGCACGTACGCCACATCCTGTTGCGCGTGGGCGAAGGCAAGTCGGAAGGCCAGGCGCGCCAGCAACTGGCCGACATCCGCAACCAGGTCGAGGCCGGCGGCGATTTCGCGAAGTTCGCGCGTACCTACTCGCAGGACGGGTCGGCGTCGCAAGGCGGCGATCTCGGCTGGATCAGCCCGGGCGAGACCGTGCCGGAATTCGAACGCGCGATGAACAACCTGCAGGACGGCCAGGTCAGCCAGCCGATCCGTACCGAGTACGGCTATCACCTGATCCAGGTGCTGAGCCGCCGCGAAGCGGAAGGCTCGGTGCAGCAGCAGATGGATATCGCGCGTCAGGCGATCGGCCAGCGCAAGGCCGAGCAGGCGTATGCCGACTGGCTGCGCGAGCTGCGCGATTCGTCGTACGTGCAGTACAAGATCGGCGGCGTCGGCCCGGCGAACTGAGCGAGCTTCAGATGACCGCACCCGCGCTGCAGATCGCGATCACGACTGGCGAACCCGCGGGGGTCGGCCCGGAGCTGACCGTGCAGGCGCTGCGTGATGCCGCGCAGCGCTGGCCCGACGCGCATTTCACCGTGCTCGGCGATGCGGCGCTGCTCGATGTGCGCGCGGCGGCCGTCGGCGCCGACCGGGCCACGCTGGCCGGCGGCGGGCCGGTGTCGGTCGCGCATCACGCGCTCGCCGTGTCCGTGCAGGCGGGCAAGCTGGACGCCGCGAACGGCCCGTACGTGCTCGGGTTGCTCGATGCGGCGATCGACGGTGCGCTGGCAAGCCGGTACGATGCGATCGTCACCGCGCCGCTGCAGAAGAGCACCATCAACGATGCGGGCGTGCCGTTCACCGGCCATACCGAATACCTGGCGGAGCGCACGCATACGCCGCGGGTCGTGATGATGCTGGCCGGTACCGGCCACCGGCCGCTGCGCGTCGCGCTCGCGACCACGCACCTGCCGCTGAAGGACGTGTCCGCCGCACTCACGGTCGACGGGCTCGTCGAGACACTCGCGATCATCGATCGCGACCTGCGGCGCGACTTCGGTCTCGCCGCACCGCGCATCCTCGTGACGGGCCTGAACCCGCACGCGGGCGAGAACGGTTATCTCGGCCGCGAGGAGATCGACGTGATCTCGCCGGCGCTGGCCCGCGCGAACGCGCAGGGCATCGACGCGCGCGGCCCGTATCCGGCCGACACGCTGTTCCAGCCGCGCCATCTCGCGGACGCCGATTGCGTGCTCGCGATGTTCCATGACCAGGGCCTGCCCGTGCTGAAGTATGCGACGTTCGGCGAGGGCATCAACGTGACGCTCGGGCTGCCGATCATCCGGACGTCGGTCGATCACGGCACGGCACTCGATCTGGCCGGCACCGGCCGCGCGGATCCGGGCAGCATGATCGCCGCGCTCGACACGGCCGTCACGATGGCGCGTCATCGCCGCACGGCCTGACGCGGCCCGGCTTCACCTCTTTCGTCGTATTTTTCGTTTTACTCAGTCGATGTCGAACAGCAGACAGCACCAAGGCCATTTCGCGCGCAAGCGCTTCGGGCAGAACTTCCTCGTCGATCACGGCGTGATCGACTCGATCGTCTCGACGATCGGTCCCGCGCGCGGCCAGCGCATGGTCGAGATCGGCCCCGGGCTCGGTGCGCTGACCGAGCCGCTGATCGAGCGCCTCGCGACGCCCGAGTCGCCGCTGCATGCAGTGGAGCTCGACCGCGACCTGATCGGGCGCCTGCAGCAACGTTTCGGCGCGCTGCTCGAACTGCACGCAGGCGACGCGCTCGCGTTCGACTTCCGGTCGCTCGCGGCGCCCGGCGACAAGCCGTCGCTGCGGATCGTCGGCAACCTGCCGTACAACATATCCAGCCCGCTGCTGTTTCACCTGATGACGTTCGCCGATGCGGTCATCGACCAGCATTTCATGCTGCAGAACGAAGTCGTCGAGCGGATGGTCGCGGAGCCGGGCACGAAGGCGTTTTCGCGTCTGTCGGTGATGCTGCAGTACCGCTACGTGATGGAGAAGATGCTCGACGTGCCGCCGGAATCGTTCCAGCCGCCGCCGAAGGTCGATTCCGCGATCGTTCGGATGATTCCGTACGAACCGCACGAACTGCCGGACGTCGATCCCGTGCTGCTCGGCGAAATCGTCACCGCCGCGTTCTCGCAGCGCCGCAAGATGCTGCGCAATACGCTCGGCGACTATCGCGAGACGATCGATTTCGACGCGCTCGGCTTCGATCTCGCACGCCGTGCGGAGGACGTGAGCGTGGCCGAATACGTCGGCGTCGCGCAGGCGCTCGCGGCGGTGCGCAAGGCCGGTTGAGGCCGGTCACGCGAGCCGGACCGGATGTGACGAAGAGGCTGCCCTGCGAGGCAGCTTTTTTGTTGCGTGGGCGCGCGCGTGCTGCGCCGGGTCGTCAAGCCCGCCGGCGCGGCGGCGCGTTGACGAGCGCGATGCCGGTCAGCACGAGCGCGGCCGCGGACATGAAGCGCCAGCCGACCGATTCGCCGAGCAGCAGCACGCCGAACGCGACGCCGAACAGCGGCGACAGGAACGTGAAGACGGACAGCCGCGACGCACTGTAGCGCGTCAGCAGCCAGAACCACGACAGGTAGCTGACGAACGCGACGATCACCGACTGGTACGCGAGGCTCGCCACCGCGACCGGCGTGACCTGCGCAAACGACACCTGGCCGAACAGGGCGGCAAGCGCGACCAGCACGACCGCCGATACCGCGAGCTGGTAGAACAGCGTCTTGCTTGCACTCGCCCGCGCGAGCGCCGTCGAGCGCACGACGACCGTCGTCGCGGCCCACATCGCGCCGCCGAGGATCCCGAGCGCGTCGCCGGCGAGCCCGGCCAGCACCGATGCGCCGGGGGCGCGCGGTTTCAGGAAGCCGTCCGCGAACGCGAGCGCGATGCCGGCGAATGCCAGGCCGACGCCGGCCCACTGCGTGCGCTGCAGCCGTTCGCCCGGGGCGAACAGGTGCAGGCCGAGCGCGGTGAAGCAGGGCGCCGTGTAGAGGAAGATCGCCATGTGCGATGCACTCGTCAGCGTCAGCCCGAAGAACACGCAGATGAATTCGCCGGCGAACAGTGCCCCGGCCGCGAGGCCCGCGCCGAACGTGCCGTCCGCCTGGAACAGCGGCGTACCGCGCGAGCGGGCCCAGCCCCACAGCAGCACCGCCGCGATCACCGAGCGCAGCCCGGCCTGGAACATCGGTGCAATCGCGGCGTTCGTGCTCTTGATCGCGACCTGCTGGAAGCCCCAGATCGCGCACAGCAGCAGCATCAGGCCGACGGCGCGCATGTCGAGCGCGCGGCGCACGGGGGCGGCGGCGAGCGTGGTCATCGGCGAACCTCGCCGGTTCGGCGCGGCAGCTGCATGATCGGGAGGGCGGCGCATCCGGCGCGCTCGAATCGGCGGTTTCGCACGGCAGTGTGGGTGTCTCGGGGGAGGGGTGGTCGCGTTCGGGCAGGGGGTTGCATGCCCGTTTTTGGTGCGAGGTGGAAGGATGTTACCCGATCGGCGCAGTCGCCGGGCGAGCCGGATCGTGCCGTTTTCCGCCGTTGTGCTCGCGCCGGTTGGTGTCGACGGATCGTATTGGCGCACTCGGGCGAGGCGCGTCCGGCTGGACGCTCGCGGACGGCCGCAGCCAGGCGCCCCCCGGCTAGGCGCCCCCGGCGAAATTCACCCGACTCTGGTAGAGTTCCCGGTTCTGGAAAGTCCCCACAGGAGTACAACACATGCGATTTCTGCATACGATGCTGCGAGTCGGCGATCTCGACCGCTCGATCAAGTTCTACACCGAATTGCTCGGCATGAAGGTGCTGCGCCGCGACGACTATCCGGAAGGCAAGTTCACGCTCGCATTCGTCGGCTACGGCGATGAAAGCGACAACACGGTGATCGAGCTGACCCATAACTGGGATACGCCGGCCTACGATCTCGGCAACGCCTTCGGCCACCTCGCGCTCGAAGTCGACGATGCGTACAAGGCCTGCGAGCAGATCAAGGCGCAAGGCGGCAAGGTCACGCGCGAAGCGGGCCCGATGAAGCACGGCACGACCGTGATCGCGTTCGTCGAGGATCCGGACGGCTACAAGATCGAGTTCATCCAGAGGAAGGCGCACTGAGCGCCGGATGAGCCGGGCTGCGGTGTGCGAGGTGCGCCGCGGCAGAAAAAAAGGGCGATGCGGGGTGACCCGCATCGCCCTTTTTCGTTGGCGGCGACGCCGTGCGCGTCACAGCGACGGCAGCAACTCGGGCGGGTGATGCTTGAGCGTATGCCGCGCTTCGCGGAACTCGGGGAAGATCGATTCGACGGTTTGCCAGAAGGCCGGGCTGTGGTTCATCTCGCGCAGGTGCGACAGCTCGTGCGCGACGACGTAGTCGATGATCGACATCGGGAAATGGATCAGCCGCCAGTTCAGCCGGATCTTGCCGTCGCTCGAGCAGCTGCCCCAGCGCGTCGCGGCCGACGACAGCGCGTACATCGAATACGTGACGCCGAGTTTCTCCGCATAGACGGCGAGGCGTTCGCCGAAGATCCGCTTGGCTTCGCCCTGCAGCCAGCCCTGCACACGATCCTTGATCTGCTGCATGTCGGCCTGCACGGGCAGCGGCAGCGAGAGCCGCAGCGCATCGGCATCGAACGCGACGGCGCCCGCGCCGAGCGCGATCGTCACCGTCTTGCCGAGATAGGGAAGCGCCGCGCCGTCGCGCCAGTCGATCTGCGGCAGCGCGCGCTGTTCGGTGCGCGTCTTCCACTCCGCGAGCTTCGCGAAGATCCAGCGCTGTTTCTCGGAGATCGCGGCTTCGATGTCGGCGAGGGTGACCCAGCGCGGCGCGGTGATCGACAGCCCGCTGCCGTCGATCGTGAAGCCGATCGTGCGGCGCGCGGAGCGCTTCAGGCGGTATTCGAGCACGCGGCTGTCGAGTGCGAACGTGCGCACGCGCGAGCGGTCGGGCGCCGGGCCCGGATCGAGGGGCACGGCGGGTGCCGCTTCGGGCGGCGCCGGCGGCGTGGCGGGCGCCGACGGTGCGGCGGCCGGCCCGTCGAAGAGCGGCAGGTCCATCTGGCGATGATCGAGGGCCACGACGGCAGGCCGTGGCCGCGGACGCTGTTTCATCAGTTCGCTTCTTTTTGTCGTACGCAACGGCTGCAACCTGGGGGCGTCAGACACGCGCGGCATCGCGCGTGCCCGCATTGCCCGCCTGGCGATACGAATCGGGATCGATCCGGCGCATTTCCGCTTCGATCCATGCTTCGACCTGCGAGTTCAATGCATCGGGCGTCAACCCCTCGCTGGGAATCGGCTTGCCGATCGACACGGTGACGACGCCCGGGAATTTCGTGAACGAGTTGCGCGGCCACACCCGACCTGCATTGTGCGCGATCGGCACGACCGGTGCGCCGGTTTCGATCGCGAAGCGCGCGCCGCCCGTCTTGTACTTGCCTTGCTTGCCGACCGGCGTGCGCGTGCCTTCCGGGAACATGATCATCCATGCGCCTTCCGACAGGCGCTTCTTGCCCTGGCGGATCACCGACGTGAACGCGTTCTTGCCTTCCTTGCGGTTGATGTTGACCATGTGCAGCATCCCGAGCGCCCAGCCGAAGAACGGCACGTACAGCAGCTCGCGCTTGAACACGTAGCAAAGCGGCCTCGGCATCAGCGCCGGAAACGCGAGCGTCTCCCACGCGGACTGGTGCTTCGACAGCAGCACCGCCGGGCCGTCGGGCAGGTTCTCGTACCCTTCGATCCGGTAGCGGATGCCGTTCAGCCAGCGCACGACCCACAGCGTCGACTTGCACCAGCCGGCGGCCATCCAGTAGCGCGCGTCGGAACGCATGAACGGAAAGGCGATGAAGCACGCGGTGGCATACGGCACCGTGTACAGGACGAAGTAGATCAGCAGCAGCAGGGAGCGGACGAAGCGCATCGGCGTAAGTCTGGCGTTAGGGAGGATGCGCGCGGCGGCTGCATCACTCGTGTTCGTGTGAAAGGAAATCGAGCGCGAACGCGCGCAGGTCGTCGTGGACCTTCGTGCCGGGCGGCAGGTTGCCGGCGGCGAGCGTCTTCTTGCCCTTGCCGGTGAGCACGAGGTGCGGCTGGAAGCCGACCGCGACGCCGGCCTGCAGGTCGCGCAGCGAATCGCCGACGACCGGCGTGTGATCGGGATCGATCTCGAAGCGCTCGGCGATCATCTGCATCATGCCGGGTTTCGGCTTGCGGCAGTCGCAGTGATCCTCGGCCGTGTGCGGGCAGAAGAACACGGCGTCGATACGTGCGCCGACCGCGGCCGCCGCGCGATGCATCTTCAGATGCATCTCGTTGAGCGCGGCCATGTCGAACAGCCCGCGACCGATGCCGGACTGGTTGGTCGCGACCACCACGCGATACCCCGCGTGGTTGAGCCGGGCGATCGCCTCGAGGGCGCCGGGCAGCGCGATCCATTCGTCGGGCGTCTTGATGAACGCATCCGAATCGACGTTGATCACGCCGTCCCGGTCGAGGACGACGAGCTTTCGGTTGGGGCTGGTCGGCATCGTGCGGCCCTTATGCGGCGAGCTTCGAGATGTCGGCGACGCAGTTCATCTGCTGGTGCAGCGCGGACAGCAGTGCGAGACGGTTCGCGCGCAGTGCCGGATCTTCCGCGTTGACCATCACGTCGTTGAAGAACGTGTCGACCGGTGCGCGCAGCGCGGCGAGCGCCGACAGCGCGCCCGTGTACGCACGCGCCTCGAGCTGCGACTGCACGTGCGGCGTCACGGCCGCGAGCTGTTCGTGCAGCGCCTTCTCGGCGGCCTCGACGAGCAGCGTCGGCTGCACCGTGCCGTTCGCGCCGCCTTCCGACTTCTTCAGGATGTTCGAGATCCGCTTGTTCGCGGCCGCGAGCGCTTCGGCTTCCGCGAGGCGCGTGAACTCGCGCACCGCGTCGAGGCGCGCGACGAGATCGTCGACACGCGTCGGGTTCAGGCTCAGCACCGCGTCGATTTCGCCGGCCGAATAGCCGCGCTCGCGCAGCAGGCCGCGCAGGCGGTCCATGAAGAACGCGAGGATCGCATCGGTCGATTCGGCCACGCCCGGCACGCCTTCGAAGCGTGCATGGGCCGTGCGCAGCAGCGACACGAGATCGAGCGGCAGCTGCTTCTCGAGCAGCAGGCGCAGCACGCCGAGCGCGTGGCGGCGCAGCGCGAACGGATCCTTCTCGCCGGTCGGCGCGAGGCCGATGCCCCAGATGCCGACGATCGTCTCGAGCTTGTCGGCGAGCGCGACGGCGGTCGACACGGGCGTGGTCGGCAGTGCGTCGCCGGAGAAGCGCGGCTGGTAGTGCTCGGCGCAGGCGAGCGCGACGTCGTCGGCTTCGCCGTCGTGGCGCGCGTAGTACGTGCCCATCGTGCCCTGCAGTTCCGGGAACTCGCCGACCATGTCGGTCAGCAGGTCGGCCTTCGCGAGACGCGCGGCGCGCTTCGCGTGCGTGGCGTCGGCACCGATCGCGGGGGCGATCTCGCCGGCCAGCGCCTCGAGGCGCTCGACGCGTGCGAGCGCCGAACCGAGCTTGTTGTGATACACGACGTTCGCGAGCTGCGGCACGCGCTCGGCGAGCGGCTTCTTCTTGTCCTGCTCGAAGAAGAACTTCGCATCGGCGAGGCGCGGGCGCACGACGCGCTCGTTGCCTTCGATGATCTCGCCCGGCGTCTTCGTCTCGATGTTCGACACGATCAGGAAGCGCGAGCGCAGCTTGCCGGCGACGTCGGTCAGCGCGAAATACTTCTGGTTGGTTTGCATCGTGAGGATCAGGCATTCCTGCGGGACCTGCAGGAATTCGTCCTCGAAGCGGCACGGGTAGACGACCGGCCATTCGACCAGCGACGTCACTTCGTCGAGCAGCGACTCGGGCATCACGACCGTATCGCCGTTCGCGTGCTCGTTCAGCTGCGTGCGGATCGTTTCGCGGCGATCGGCGAAGTGCGCGATCACGCGGCCCTTGTCGCGCAGCGTGTCGGCGTAGCTGCGCGCATGCTGGATCGCGACGAGGCCGTCGGACAGGAAGCGGTGGCCGAGCGTGGTGTCGCCGGCGTCGACGCCGAATGCGGTGACGGGCACGATGCGATCGTCGTGCAGCACCGTCAGGCGGTGCACCGGGCGCACGAACTTCACGTCGGAGCCGTCCGGGCGCTGGTAGGTCATCACCTTCGGGATCGGCAGCTTCTCGAGCGTTTCGTCGAGCGCGGCCTGCAGGCCGTCGGCGAGCGTCGCGCCGGCTGCCGAATAGTTGATGAAGAACGCTTCGGCCTTGCCGTCCTGCGCGCGCTCGAGATCGGCGATCGACAGGTTCGGGTGGCCGAGCGCCGCGAGCTTCTTCGCGAGCGGCGCGGTCGGCTTGCCTTCGGCGTCGAGCGCGACCGACACGGGCAGGACCTTTTCGCGGACCTGCTTTTCAGGGGCGACGGCGCGCACGTTCTGCACGACGACGGCGAGGCGGCGCGGCGTGGCGTAGCGTTCGAACACGAGTTCGCCTTCGATGAGGTCGCGCGCCGCGAGGCGTTGCGCGAGACCTTCGGCGAATGCGTCGCCGAGGCGCGCGAGGGCCTTCGGCGGCAGCTCTTCGGTCAGCAGTTCGACGAGCAGGGGGGCGGGATGATTGTGCGTCATGATTGGAATGAATCTCGTCTCGTCAGTCCTGATCGATCTTGCGTTCGACCTTGAGCGGCGGCGCCCACGCCGGCTGTGCGGCGTCCTGGGCGTCGGTGGTGAGGCCCGGCACGCCCGGCGGGTTGCCGAGCATCGGGAAGCCGAGCTTCTCGCGCGAGTCGTAGTAAGCCTGCGCGACGAGACGCGACAGCGCGCGGATGCGGCCGATGTACGCCGCGCGCTCGGTGACCGAGATCGCGCCGCGCGCATCGAGCAGGTTGAACGTGTGGCCGGCCTTCAGCACGAGCTCGTACGCGGGCAGCGCGAGCTGCGCGTCGATCATCTTCTTCGCTTCCGCTTCGTAGCTGTTGAAGAACGTGAACAGCAGGTCGACGTTCGCGTGCTCGAAGTTGTAGGTCGATTGCTCGACCTCGTTCTGGTGGTAGACGTCGCCGTACGACAGGCGGCGCAGCTCGGGGCCGTTCGGGCCTTGCTCTTCCCACTCGGTCCACACGAGGTCGTACACGTTCTCGACCTTCTGCAGGTACATCGCGAGGCGCTCGAGGCCGTACGTGATCTCGCCGAGCACCGGCTTGCAGTCGAGGCCGCCGACCTGCTGGAAATACGTGAACTGCGTGACTTCCATCCCGTTCAGCCACACTTCCCAGCCGAGGCCCCACGCGCCGAGCGTCGGGTTTTCCCAGTCGTCCTCGACGAAGCGCACGTCGTTCTGCTGCAGGTCGAAGCCGAGCGCCTCGAGCGAGCCGAGGTACAGGTCGAGGATGTTTTCCGGCGCCGGCTTGAGCACGACCTGGTACTGGTAGTAGTGCTGCAGGCGGTTCGGGTTCTCGCCGTAGCGGCCGTCCTTCGGGCGGCGCGACGGCTGCACGTACGCGGCGCGCCACGGCTCGGGGCCAACCGCGCGCAGGAACGTGTGGACGTGCGAGGTGCCCGCGCCGACTTCCATGTCGATGGGCTGGAGCAGGGCGCAACCCTGCTTGTCCCAGTAGGACTGCAGCGTCAGGATGATTTGCTGAAACGTAAGCATGAAGAGCCTTCGTGGCGCTGGCGCTCCGTTGCGGGCGGCGCTCCGGGCGGGGCCCGGAGGGTCGGCTCGCGCGGCGGCGCGGCTTGTTAGTGTGCTGAAACGCGTAATTTTACCGGATCGGCGAGCGGATGCGGCCGGAACGCGGGCGGGCACACCGTCGGCCCCGTCCGGGCGGCCCGCGCGGGCGTGACCGATGCCCGCCGGGCGGCTGCGCGCGGCCTGTCGTGACGCGCGTGCCGCGCGGCTTCGCGCGGGCGTTAAGATGCGCGTATTGCGGTGCGCGCGACGCGTGCCGCGCCACCGCTAGCCGATTCCGACTGCATGGACGATTCGACCGACATCCTCATTCCGCTGCTTCCGCCCTTCCTCGCGCTGCTCGGGCAGGCCGCCGATGCGCAGGCGCGCGGCGAACATGCCGCGCACGATCTGTGGCTCGCCGCCGCCGCGCAGCTGCATGCGGTCGACGCCGATGCGCTCGCGCAACTCACCGGC
>NZ_JAAGPC010000363.1:0-2853 GCF_017104595.1 Burkholderia sp. Tr-20390
TCGAGATCGCGAACTACGAGAAGGCGATCCAGTCGGCGTTCCGCGACGTGGCGGACGGGTTGGCCGCACGCGGCACGTACGACCAGCAGATCGCGGCGCTGGAGCGCAACGAGCACGCGCAGCAGCGTCGCTTCGACCTGTCGGACCTGCGTTACAAGAACGGTGTCGACAGCTACCTGTCGGTGCTGACCGCGCAGACGGACCTGTACAGCGCGCAGCAGTCGCTGATCAATGCGCGTCTGGCACGCTGGACCAACCTGGTCAACCTGTACCGTTCGCTGGGCGGCGGGTGGATCGAGCGGGCCGGCGAAACGCCGCGCGCGCCGGATGCACCGGTCGACTACGACAAGGCGGCTGCTCCGGCGCCTGCGTCGGCAACGGCGACGAACGGGTAAGCGCAAGCAAGGAAGGGCAGGCGCGGTCTACCGCGCTTGTCTTTCGAACCGGCTGGTTGCGGAAACAAGAACGCCGCGGACGAAAGTCCGTGGCGTTTTTTTTGCGTGCTCGAATCGGGCGGCGCGAAGATGGTCGGGATGACGGTGCGCGTATCGGGCTCCGGTGTCGCTTGTCGCACCGGTCCAGTCATCCTGCGTGGCTAGTGAGCATCTCGTGCCGCGCCTTTGGCCGACCCGCGGCCGACCCGCTTTCACGCGCCATGACCGTCCGACCGATCACCGCGCATAGTCCCGTCCCCCGCAAAGCAAAACGCCACGGCATGCCGTGGCGTTTTTCGTTACCGCTTACCGCTTCTCCGCGCCGTCGTCCGGCGCGAGGCGATCAGTGATGCACGTCGGCGGGACGGCCGTCGAAGTCGTGTCCGGCGCGACGGATGTCGCAGCGTGCGTCCTTCTCGCCTTTCACGCCGTTGAACACGATGTTCAGGATCACGGCCGTCGCCGATGCCAGCAGGATGCCGCTGTGCAGGATCGGCGCGAGCGCGGGCGGCAGCTTCGAGAAGAAGTGCGGCGACACGACCGGCACGAGGCCCATGCCGACGCTCACGGCGACGATGAACAGGTTGTGCGTGTTGTTCACGAAGTCGACCTTCGACAGCACCTTGATGCCGTTCGCCGCCACCATCCCGAACATCACGATGCCCGCACCGCCGAGCACGAACGGCGGCACCGATGCGACGACCTGCGCCATCTTCGGGAACAGGCCGAGCAGCACGAGGATCACGCCGCCGGTGGCGCACACGAAACGGCTCTTCACGCCCGTCACGCCGATCAGGCCGACGTTCTGCGAGAACGACGTATGCGGGAACGAGTTGAAGATGCCGCCGATCAGCGTGCCGAGGCCGTCGACGCGCAGGCCGCGCACGAGGCGCTCCTGGTTGACCGGGCGATCGACCATGTCGCCGACCGCGAGGAACATGCCGGTCGATTCGATGAACGTGACGAACATCACCGTGACCATCGTCACGATCGACAGCGGGTCGAAGTGCGGCAGGCCGAAGTGGAACGGCATCACGAAGCCGACCCACGGTGCGTGTGCGACGCCGTCGGTATTCACGCGGCCGATCGCGAAGGCGATCGCGAAGCCGGCGACGATGCCGAGCAGCACCGAGATGTTCGCGACGAAGCCGCGGCCGTACTTGTTGATCAGCAGGATCAGCGTGAGCACGAGCAGCGACAGGCCGAGATAGACGGGGCTGCCGTATTCGGGGTTGCCGACGCCGCCGGCCGCCCAGTTGATGCCCACTTCCATCAGCGACAGCCCGATCACCGCGATCACGGTGCCGACGACGACGGGCGGGAAGAACCGCAACAGCTTGCCGATCATCGGCGCGAGCACGATGCCGATGATGCCGGCCGCGATGGTCGAGCCGAAGATGTCGAGGATGCCGAGGCCCGGGTTGGTGCCGATCGCGATCATCGGGCCGACTGCCGCGAACGTGCAGCCCATGATGACGGGCAGGCGGATCCCGAAGATCCACAGTCCGAGCGTCTGGATCAGCGTGGCGATGCCGCACGAAAACAGATCGGCGCTGATCAGGAACGCGATCTGGTCTTTCGGCAGCTTGAGCGCGGCGCCGACGATAAGCGGCACGGCGACAGCGCCGGCGTACATGACGAGGACGTGTTGCAGGCCAAGCGTTACCAGCTTGCCGGTCGGCAGCACCTCATCGCACGGATGGACCGTGTTCGATTGCATCTGTCTCACTCCATGATCTTGTTTTCGGGGTGATACGAAGTTATGCGGAATGAATCAACGCAACAAGAGCGCTGGGTACTATTCCGTTCTTTGCTGGTTCGATATGCCATTTCGGCATGCAACAGGGTGGCGATCATCGGGAAACAGCCGCAGGAGTGAGGTTCCCCGGTTTTATAGCCCTTCAAAATAGCGCCGGCCCCCGTGTCAAATATAGGCGGCTTTATGGTGTGTATCGGGTGGGCGGCATAGTGGCAAAAAGTGCCTGGGAAAAATCGTGCCGGGTTAACCCGCGAACGGCCGCTTTTGCCCGCAAGGTGCAGCCGGGTGGAACCCCGCCGGCGACCGCGTTTTCGGCCCCCCGCGGTGGCGGCAAAAAACGGGGCGCGCATCACGATCCCGTTATCATCGACATCCGTTCATTCGAATTCGCCCTCACGTCATGCGCCTGCTCGGAATCGACCTCGGCACCGGCTCCGTCAAACTCGTCACGCTCGATGCCGACGGCGTCGAGCGGGCAGTCGCGAGCGAACCTTATGCGCTGTCGTCGCCGCAGCCCGGCTGGGCGGAGATCGCGCCCGATACGTGGTGGCAGGCGCTCGTGCGCGCGGCCGCGCGGCTGCCGGCCGACGAGCGTGCGCAGGTGGCCGCGATCGGGTTCTCGGGGCAGATGCACGGTGTCGTGCTGATCGACGCGGCCGG
>NZ_JAAGPC010000364.1:0-2795 GCF_017104595.1 Burkholderia sp. Tr-20390
TCCGATCTTTCGTCGAGCAGGCGGCGCTGGCGGAAGCGGGCCCGGCTGCGTTGGCCGCCGCGCCGCGCGTCAGCCCCGGCGACCCGGCCTACATCCTCTATACGTCCGGCTCGACCGGTACGCCGAAGGGCGTGCTGTGCCGCCAGGAGGGCATCCTCGCGCTGTTCGACGCGCTCGCCCGCACGTATCCGCTGGCCGCGGGCGATCGCGTGCTGTGGAAGACCGCGCAATCGTTCGACGTTTCGCTTACCGAAATGCTGTGGCCGTTGATGAAGGGCGCCGCGATCGTGATCGCGCGGCCGGACGGCCAGTACGATCCGCGCTACCTGCAGCGCGCGATCGAGCAGCATCGCGTGACGGTGGTCAATTTCGTGCCGTCGATGCTGCACCTGTTCCTGCAGTCGCTCGACGCCGGCGCGGCGAGCCCGCTGCGCGCGGTATTCGCCGCCGGCGAGCCGCTGCTGCCGGCGACCGTCGAGCTGGCGGCGCGCGTGCTGCCGCATGCGCCGCTGTTCAACGCCTACGGCCCGACCGAGGCCAGCATCTACGCAACCGTATGGCGCTGCGCGAGCGGCCCCGTGTTGATCGGCCGCGCGGTGGGCGACGTCGGCACGCATATCCTCGCGCCCGATCTCGCACGGCTGCCGATCGGCGTGACCGGCGAGCTTTACCTGTCCGGGCGCGCGCTGGCGTCAGGCTACCTGAACCGGCCCGAGTTGAGCGCGGAGCGCTTCGTGCCGAATCCGTACGCGACCGGCGATGCGGATCGCGTGCTGTATCGCACCGGCGACCTGGCCCGCTTCGATCGGCACGGCGACATCGAATTCGTGGGCCGCGACGATCAGCAGGTCAAGGTGCGCGGTTTCCGCATCGAGACGGGCGAAGTCGAATCCGTGCTGGGCCGCCATCCGGGGGTCGCCAAGGTCGCGGTGCTCGCGCGTTCGGGGAGCGCGGGCGCCGTGCTCTGCGCGTTCGTGCAGGCGGCGGGCGCGCTGCCGGACGGCGCGCTGAAGGCGCATGCGCAACAGGCGCTGCCGCCGTACATGGTGCCCGACCGGATCGTCGTGCTCGACGCGATGCCGATGACCGGCAGCGGCAAGATCGATCGTCTCCGGCTGGCCGACTGGCCGCTCGACGCGGCGGGCGCCACCGATTCCGCCGGCCCCGCCAGCCTCGCACACCGCACGCCCGGCGATGCCGAGGGCGCGGTCGCGGCGATCTGGCGCGACGTGCTCGGCCTTGCCGAGATCGATCCGGACACCAACTTCTTCGACGCCGGCGGCCACTCGCTCGCGTTGATCCAGTGCCAGGCGCGGCTGCGTCGCGAATTCGGCCGCGATGTCGACATCGATCACCTGTTCCGCTACACGACGATTCGCACGCTGGCCGGCTGGCTGTCCGCGTCCGGCACGTCGTCGGCCGATGCGGATGCCGACGGCGCGGTCGCGGCCGCGAGCGCATCGCCCGTCGACAGCCGTGACGTCGCGATCATCGGGATGAGCGCGGCCGTGTCGGGCGCGGACGACGTCGAGCAGTTCTGGCGCATGCTGCTCGCGGGCGAGGACGGCATCACCCGGCTCGACGACGCGCGGCTGCGCGCGCTCGGCGTGCCGGACGACCTGCTCGGCAATCCCCGCTTCGTCGCCGCACGCGGGTTGATTCGTGATCCGGACTGTTTCGACGCTGCGTTCTTCGGCTATACGCCGCGCGAAGCCGAGATCATGGATCCGCAGCAGCGCAAGCTGATGGAGGAAAGCTACCGCGCGCTCGAGGACGCCGGTTATGCCGGGCCCGGGCTCGCGCGCGACGTGGGCGTCTACGTGGGCGTGGGCGCGAGCCAGTACCTCGCGAACCACGTGCTCGGCAATCGCGACGCGGTCGACGCGCTTGGCTTGTACCAGATCAACGTGCTGAACCAGCCCGCGACGCAGATCGCCTACCGGCTGAACCTCACCGGCCCCGCGGTCACGTTGAACACCGCGTGCTCGACGTCGCTGGTCGCGCTGCACATGGCCGCGCGCGCGGTCGCGCAGGGCGACTGCGAACTCGCGCTCGCGGGCGCGGCGTCGATCGGCGTCGACGGCGTGCCGGGCTACCTGCACCGCACCGGCGGGATCTTTTCCGCGGACGGCTATTGCCGCGCGTTCGACGCGGCCGCGAGCGGCACCGTCGAGGGCAGCGGCGCGGGTGCGGTGGTGCTGAAGCGGCTCGATCTTGCGCGCCGCGACGGCGATCACGTGTATGCGGTCGTCAAGGGCTCCGCGATCAACAACGACGGCCACGACAAGGCCGGCTACACCGCGCCGAGCCCCGCGGGCCAGGCACGGGTGATCCGCGCCGCGCTGGCGGACGCGGGCGTGGACGCCGCGTCGGTCGGCTATGTCGAGACGCACGGCACCGGCACGCTGCTCGGCGATCCGATCGAAATGGCCGCGCTGAAGGCGACCTACGGCCAGCACCCGGCACGCGCCCCGCGCCTGCTCGGCGCGGTCAAGACGAGCGTCGGGCACCTGGACAGCGCGGCGGGGCTCGCGGGCGTGATCAAGGCGGCGCTCGCGCTCGAACGCGGCAAGGTGCCGGGCACGCTGCACTTCGACACGCCCAACCCGCTGCTCGAACTCGACGACGCGGCCTTCCGCCTCACCGCGGAAGCGGCCGACTGGCCGGACGGCGGCATGCCGCGCCGCGCGGCCGTCAGCTCGTTCGGCATCGGCGGGACCAATGCGCACGTGATCCTGGAAGCCGCGCCGCCCGAGGCGGATGCGCCGACGGCCGCCGCCGCGCATTGCCTGCGG
>NZ_JAAGPC010000365.1:0-2651 GCF_017104595.1 Burkholderia sp. Tr-20390
CCCGGCCGTCGCCGCCTGCCGAGCCCCGCGCCGGCGATGCGCGCGTGCGCATCGCCGCGCCGGCCGGCATCGCGCTCGCGCTGATCGCGGTCGGTCTCGGCCTGTCGCAGGTCACGTGGACCGTGCCCGCGAACAAGCCGCTCACCGTGCGGCTGCTGCAGGGCAACGTGAAGCAGGACATCAAGTTCGAGGAAGCGGGCATCGACGCGGCGATCAAGATGTACACGCAGATGATCATCGAGAAGCCGGCCGACCTGATCGTCACGCCCGAAACCGCGATCGCGGTGATGATCCAGGAGCTGCCCGAGCCGTTCGCCGTCGCGATCCGCAAGTTCAGCGACACGACGGGCTCGGCCGTGCTGTTCGGCGCGGTCGGCGCATCGGTGACCGAGGACGGCCACTACGTCGACTACACGAACAGCCTGTACGGCGTGACGCCGAATTCGCGCGACATCTATCACTACGACAAGCACCACCTCGTGCCCTTCGGCGAATTCATCCCGTGGGGCTTCCGGTGGTTCGTCGACCTGATGAAGATGCCGCTCGGCGACTTCGCGCGCGGCGCGCTCGTGCAGAAGCCGTTCCTCGTGCACAACCAGCCCGTGATGGCCGACATCTGCTACGAGGACTTGTTCGGCGAGGAAATCGCCGCGACGATCCGCGACAATCCGCAGCCGCCCGGCGTGCTCGTCAACGTGACGAACCTCGCGTGGTTCGGCGACACGATCGCGCTCGACCAGCACCTGCAGATCGCGCGGATGCGCTCGCTCGAGACGGGCCGGCCGATGCTGCGCGCGACCAACACGGGGATGACGGCCGCGATCGATGCGCATGGCCGCGTGCTCGGGCAGCTGAAGCCGTTCACGATCGGCTCGCTCGACGTGCGGATCGAAGGCACCAGCGGCTTCACGCCCTACGTGACGAGCGGCAACAACATCGTGCTCGCGGTGTCGCTCGTGCTGCTCGCGTTCGGCTTCACGTTCGGCCCCGGGCTGCGCCGGCGCAACGGCAAGAAGAACGGCGACGACGCGCCGGAATGACGCAACGGGCGGCCGCTGCGCAGTGCGTGGCGGCCGCCGCCGAATGCAACATGCATGCACAACATGCAGCAGCGGCCCGCAGCCGCGAAACGGCCGGCCGCTCAAGCCTGCCGGGTCGACTCCTCCGATTGAACCGGCTGCGCGGCGAGGCGCCGCAGGTCGCGGCTCACCTCCTCCATCACCGGCGCCCACGCGCCGAACACCGGTTGCCGGTACAACGTCGCGCTCGGGTACCACGGGCTGTCCTTGCGTTCGAGCAGCCACGGCCAGTGCGGATTCACGTCGAGCAGCACCCAGGTGCGCGCGCCGAGCGCACCCGCCAGGTGCGCGACCGACGTGCACACGGTGATCACCAGATCCAGCGCGCCGATGAACGCGGCCGTATCGTCGAAGCTCGTCAGTTCCGCCGTGACATCCTCGATCGCGAAGCCCGCCGCGCGCGCCGCCTCGACATCCGCGTTCGCGCCCGGCTGCAGCGAATAAAACGCGACGCCGTCGATCCCGCGGAACGCGTCGGCATAGCGCTCGAGCCCGACCCGCCGGAACGGATTGCGCTGGTGCCCCGCGCTGCCCGTCCACACGAGCCCGACCTTCAGCCGGCGGTCGCCCGCGAGCCGCGCGCGCCACGCCTCGCGCGCATGCGGATCGGCCCGCAGGTAGGGCACCGACGACGCGAGCGTCGATGCTTCCATGCCGAGCATCAGCGGCAGGCCGATCAGCGGCACTTCGTAATCGAAGGCCGGCAGCGATTCGATGCCGCCGCCCGCGCTGAATGCGTCCGCATGCGCGCCGAGGCTGCGCTGCATCAGCGTGCCCACCAGCGGGAACGTATTCCAGACGAGCCTGCCGCCCTCGCGGTGCACGCGCTCGGCGAGCGGCGCGACGAAGCGGCAGAACTGCAGCACGTCGCCGAGCCCCTGCTCGCCCCACACGAGCAGTGTCTTGCCGGCGAGCGGCTCGCCCTGCCAGCGCGGGCCCGGCAGCACCGGCCGGCGGCCGCGCAATTCGCCCGCGCCGTCCCAGCGCGCCTCGTGGCCGCGCCAGCCGGCCGCGACGTTGCCGCGCACGAGCTGGATGATCGCCAGGTTGAAACGGTACGACGCGTCGTCGGGCGCCAGCTCGCACGCGCGTGCCGCGTAGCGCTCGGCGTCGTCCCAGCGCTGCGCCTCCTTCATCGCCAGCGCGACGTTGTTCATCGCGAGCGCGTTGTCGGGCGCGAGCTCGACGAGCCGCGCCGCGCACGCGAGCGCGGCGTCCAGGTCGTGCGTCGCGAGCCGCGCGACGACGAGATTGATCCACGCCTGCACGTCGCGTGGATCGAAGCGCACCGCCGCTTCGAGCAGCGCGATCTCCTCCGCGCGGCCGCTGCCCGACAGCCGCAGCGCGATCGCGAGGTTGTTGCGCAGCGACGGCCGGTCGGCATCGAGCGCGAGCGCCGCGCGATACGGCGCCACGGCGTCCGCGTGGCGGCCCGCCATCTGCAGTGCGTAGCCGTGGTTGAAGTACGCGGTCGCGCCCGGCTGCACGCGCGCCGCGCATTCGGCGAGCGCGAGCGCATCGGCCGTACGCTGCCGCGAGACGAGCGCGCCGGTGAGTTGCGCGCGCGCATCG
>NZ_JAAGPC010000366.1:0-238 GCF_017104595.1 Burkholderia sp. Tr-20390
GAAAAAAAAAAAAACACCTACCAAGTTACCATGTCATCCCCCCTCTCTAACCTTCCTTTACTTAATATTCCCTACCCACTACCTTATCTTACTCCCTGTCATCCTTTTATTCGATCACCTCGTTCTACACTATAGTCACATCATCACACACTACTAACTTCATCCACTCTGTATTACCCCCGTCTATCCCTCTCGTCTCTCACTTCTCCACTTCTCGCAGTCACTTCTCTTACCACCC
>NZ_JAAGPC010000367.1:0-2506 GCF_017104595.1 Burkholderia sp. Tr-20390
TGGTCGGCGCCGAATGCACGATCGAACTGCCGCCCGGCAGCACGCTGCCGCACGCGGAAGCGGAAGTCGTCGGCTTCGCCGGCGACCGCCTGTTCCTGATGCCGACCACCGACGTCGCGGGCGTGCTGCCCGGCGCACGCGTGTGGCCGCGCGAAAGCGCGCCCGTCGCCGATCCGCTCGCGGGCGCGAAGCGGCTGCCGGTCGGCTGGGAAATGCTCGGGCGCGTCGTCGACGCGTCGGGCCGCCCGCTCGACGGCCTCGGCCCGCTCGCGTCGAAGGTCGACGCGCCGCTGTCGGCGCCGTCGATCAACCCGCTCGAGCGCGAACCGATCCACCACGTGCTCGACGTCGGCGTGCGCGCGATCAACGCGCTGCTCACCGTCGGCCGCGGGCAGCGGATGGGCCTGTTCGCGGGCTCCGGCGTCGGCAAGTCGGTGCTGCTCGGCACGATGGCGCGCTACACGAGCGCGGAAGTGATCGTGATCGGGCTGATCGGCGAACGCGGCCGCGAAGTGAAGGAATTCATCGAACAGATCCTCGGCGAGGACGGGCTCGCGCGCTCGGTCGTCGTCGCGGCGCCGGCCGACGTGTCGCCGCTGCTGCGGATGCAGGGCGCGGCCTACGCGACGTCGCTCGCCGAGTATTTCCGCGACCAGGGCAAGCACGTGCTGCTGCTGATGGATTCGCTCACGCGCTATGCGATGGCGCAGCGCGAGATCGCGCTGGCGATCGGCGAGCCGCCCGCGACGAAGGGCTACCCGCCGTCGGTGTTCGCGAAGCTGCCCGCGCTCGTCGAGCGCACCGGCAACGGGCCGGAGGGCGGCGGCTCGATCACCGCGTTCTACACGGTGCTGACCGAAGGCGACGACCAGCAGGACCCGATCGCCGATTCGGCGCGCGCGATCCTCGACGGCCACGTCGTGCTGTCGCGCGCGCTCGCCGAGGCCGGCCACTATCCGGCGATCGACATCGAGGCGTCGATCAGCCGCGCGATGACCGCGCTGATCGACGAAACGCATCTCGACCACGTCCGGCAGTTCAAGCAGATGCTGTCGCGCTACCAGCGCAATCGCGACCTGATCGCCGTCGGCGCATACGCGCCCGGCCGCGACGCGCAGCTCGACCGCGCGATCGCGCTCTATCCGCGCATCGAGGCGTTCCTGCAGCAGGGCTTTCGCGAATGCGCGCCGTTCGCGTCGAGCCTCGCCGGGCTCGATGCACTGTTCGACGCTTACGGAGGCTGATCCCGATGGCACACGGCTTTCCCCTTCAGTTGCTGCTCGACCGCGCGCAGGAAGACCTCGACTCCGCGACGAAGCAGCTCGGCACCGCGCAGCGCGACCGCACCGCGGCCGCCGAGCAGCTCGACGCGCTGCTGCGCTACCGCGACGAATACCACGCGCGCTTCTCGCAATCCGCGCAGCACGGGATGCCGGCCGGCAACTGGCGCAATTTCCAGGCGTTCATCGATACGCTCGACGCCGCGATCGCGCAGCAGCGCAGCGTGCTGGCCGCGGCCGAAGTCCGTATCGACGAAGCACGCCCGAACTGGCAAAACAAGAAACGCACCGTCGGCTCGTTCGAAATCCTGCAGGCGCGCGGCGTCGCGCAGGAAGCGAAGCGCGACGCCCGGCGCGAACAGCGCGACGCCGACGAACACGCCGCGAAGATCCTGCGCATGCGGGCCGACGCGGCCCGTTCGTCGTAACCGACCACCGCATTCGAACGAGAGAACCGACATGCCTCCCCTGCCCCTGCTCGGCGCGCTGCTCGACACCGCCGGCACCGCACTCAAGGCCGCCCGCGGCGCGGGTTCGTCCAGCGCCGCCGGCACCGATGCCGCGACCGCGACGACCGCCGTGCCGTTCGCGCAGACGCTGAAGCAAAGCGTCGCCACGCGTCGCGATGCGTCGAATGCCGGCGTGCCGGACGCGTCGACGCAACAGGCTTCGTCGAAGCCGGCCGCCAGCACGAAGCCGTCCGCCGCCGAAGACGACGACACGACCGACGATACGACCACGAACGCCGCCACTAACCCCGACGCCGCCGCGCTCGCGGCGGCTGCGGCCGTGCAGGCGCAACTGCAGGCGCGCACGGACAACGCGCTACCGGCCGATGCGGCCGCCGCGCAAAAGACGGCCGTGTCCGGCCAACCCGATGCCACGGCCACGCTGGCGGATCACGCGGCCAAGGACGTTACCGCGGCCACCCAGGCCGCACCGGCGACGAGCCGCGACGTGCTGCAGGACGCACTCGCCAAGCTGACGGGCGGCGCGGGCGCGATCGCGATGCCCGCAGCCGGTACGACGGCGTCCGCACCCGCCGCGACCGCGGAGACCGGCGCCACCGCGCCGCTGACACCGAAGGTGCCGACCTTCGACCGCACGCTCGCCGACGCGAAGGGCGCGCTCGCCACCCAGCAAGCGCCGGTGCAAGCCACCGCGCAGGCGCTGCAGGCCAACGCGAACGCGCAGTCGGGCGAGCAGCACGCGCCCGCGGCAGCCAG
>NZ_JAAGPC010000368.1:0-238 GCF_017104595.1 Burkholderia sp. Tr-20390
GAAAAAAAAACAGACACGCCACAGGTATATGGTCGACTAGCTATGTCAAAAACTAAGAATCTTCTCATGGTATGATCATACTGATAATAGCGCACATACGTTTCATCCATGTCCTATAATACTATTCAGTGTGTTGCTATCAATCTCTCGCATAGTTCTTGTATAACGATACTACTCACCCTTACCTTACTCCTCCTACCTAGTTACGTGTCCTCTCACACTCTCCGTGATTTCACTT
>NZ_JAAGPC010000369.1:0-2689 GCF_017104595.1 Burkholderia sp. Tr-20390
TGCCCGCGCTGCGCGACGTGCTCGCGTCGCGCTCGACCACGCTGCTGGCGCTGGGGTTCGCCACCTACAACGTGCAGTTCTTCGCGGCGATGACGTTCCTGCCGGTGTTCCTGATGCAGCGCCTCGGCGTCGCGGTCGGTGCCGCGGGGTTGATCAGCGCGGCGATCGTCGCCGCGTGCGTGATCGGCAACCTGACGGCCGGCTGGCTGTTGTCGCGCGGCGCACGGCCCGGGATCGTGATGGCCGCGACGTCGGTCGCGATCGGCGCGGCCGGCGCGGGGCTCTTCAGCGCGGCCACGCCGGCGCCGCTCGCGGTCGCGCTGGGTTTTGCGTTTTCGGCGATCGCGGGGATGTTGCCCGCGACGATCCTCGCGTGTGCGCCGGGCTCCGCGCCGACGCCGTCGCTGGCGCCGCTCAGCATCGGCTGGGTCGTGCAGGGCAACTATCTCGGGCAGGTGATCGGGCCGCTCGCGATCGGCTCGATCGTCGGCGCATTCGGCTGGTCGGGCGGCATCGGGCTGATGCTCGCGGCTGCCGTCACCGGCGCGGCGATCGGCCTGTCGCTGCTGCGCGAAACGATGGGCCGGCGCTGAGCGCGGCGCCGTTCAATCTGCACGGAAATCCGTCAAGCATGCTCAACACCATGGAAAGCCTGATTTGCGAAGCAGACCCGCCGTGCGATGCGCCGGCATGGGTCGAAGACGATGCTATGCCGCCACGTGGCGGCGTCGCGCATCCGCTCGGGACGATCGGCCGGGCGCCGGTTCCCGAGCCTGCGGCGGCGGCCGTCTCGCCGTTGCGCCCGCAACTGTTCGTCACGGTGCTGGAGGCCGACGACCACGCGTTGCTGATTCGCTGGGTCGAGAGCGGCCGGTGCCATTACGGCGAGCAGCGCTGGCGCTTGCGCGTCGCGTTGCAGCCGGGCCGCTGCGCGATCTCGGGGCAGCCGATCGAGCCGGGCGAGCCGGTGTTCCGGCCGGTGCGGCGGCCCGTGCCGGCCAATGGCGACGAGATGATCTGCCCGGCGGCGGTGCCGGGTGCGGCCGGCCTGGCAGGTGACGACGCCCCGGAGGGCGAAGACGCGCGCGAGCCGGCCGACGTTTCCGGTTGAACGCCGGCCGGCTGCGACACGCGGTCGTTACTTCTTCACGTCGTGCCGGTACTGGATGAAGCCGGCGTTGTTCGCGAGCTTGTCGTACAGCGCGCGTGCCGTCGTGTTGGTTTCGTGGGTGAGCCAGTACACACGGCTCGCGCCGGCTTCACGGGCATGTTCGTACACGGCCTCGATCAGCGCGCCGCCTGCGCCTTGCCCGCGTGCGTCGGGTGCGGTGTACAGGTCCTGCAGGTAGCAGTACGGCCCTTCGGTCCAGCACGAGCGGTGGTAGATCGAATGCACGATCCCGACCAGCGCACCCGATGCGTCGAATGCGCCGAGCACGAACATCGGCTCGGCGGGATCCATCAGGCGGGCCCACGTCGTCGCGAACACCGCGTCGCTCAGCGTGGTGTCGTAGAACTTCTGATAACCCTGCCACAGCGGGCGCCATGCGGCTTCGTCGGCGGCGACGAGCGGGCGCACCGTGACGCGCGTCGCGTCGTTCGCGCGGCTGGCCGCATCGCGCGCGCTTGCCTGCGCGTGGCGAATCGCGGTGAGCGACCGGCGCTGCTCGCCCTGCGCGTCGAAGTTTTCCGGGGCGAGCCACGCGTCGAACGCGGCGCGCACATCCGGCCATTCGCCGTCGATGATCGAGAACCACGCGGTATCGCGATTGCGGCCGCGGTAGATGATCGCCTGCCGGAACGTGCCCTCGTAGCGGAAGCCGAGCCGGGCGGCGGCCTTGCGCGACGGGAGGTTCAGGTCGTCGCACTTCCATTCGTAACGCCGGTAGCCGAGCGTGTCGAACGCGTACTTCATCAGCAGGAACTGCGCTTCGGTGGAAACGGGCGTGCGCTTGAGCAGCGGCGAGAACGTGACGGAGCCGACCTCGATCACGCCGTTGGCCGGATCGATGCGCATCAGCGCGAGCGTGCCGACCGCGCGGCCGGTGGCGCGGTCGATCACCGTGTAGTGCAGCGGATCCGGGCTCGCCTGCGCGGTACGCGCGTACTCGCGGTAGCTCGCTTCGTCGGCGTACGGGCCGTGTGCGAGATAGGTCCAGTCGCTGCCGTCCGGCGCCTGCGAGTAGGCGGCGTGCAGGTCGGCCGCGTGGCGCTCGGCGTCGAGCGGTTCGAGCCGGCAGTAGCGGCCTTCGAGCACGATGCGCTCCGGGCGCGGGCGCGCGGACCAGTCGGGAACGGGGTGGCCGATGGGTTGCTGGAAAGCGTTGGTGAGCGTGGACAAGGTCGATCTCGCTTCGGTTGGCGGCCGGCGACATGCCGGCATGCAGACGATCGTAGTCGCGGCGAGGTACCATGAGAAGCGCCAGAGATCGGAAAATTTATGGTGCCACGAATATCGGGGGCCGAACCGCGAGCCGCCGTTCACCAGCCGTGCGCCACTTGCCGTACGCCACGTTCCGACATTTTCACGCTGCGATGTTCCGATGACGACTGTCCTTCCTTCCGGCGATGCGCCGTTGCTGCCGCTCGACGCGCCGCTGGCGCGCACGCCGGGCGCGCCTTCGCTGCAGCGCCAGTTGCTGCGCCGCGTGCGCGACGCGATTCTCGGCGGCGCGATGCCGGCCGGCAC
>NZ_JAAGPC010000370.1:0-2809 GCF_017104595.1 Burkholderia sp. Tr-20390
CCCTCTTTGCCTGATGACCATAGCGAGTCGGTCCCACCCCTTCCCATCCCGAACAGGACCGTGAAACGACTCTACGCCGATGATAGTGCGGATTCCCGTGTGAAAGTAGGTAATCGTCAGGCTCCCTCAAGCCAAGAACCCCCGCCCGAAAGGCGGGGGTTTTTGCATTTGGGCGGCGAAAATGCATGGGCGCGCGGAGTGGACGGCCTGGCCATATCCAGGCGCAGAATACGTCGATTCAGCCACCTGCCGTTCTCGAGAACTCGCAGCGTTGCGCTACTGATCAAACCGATCGAGCTGGTCCCGCACTGGTAGCTGGCGTTGGTTGAAATCCACATTCAAACATCCATCCTCCCGCTGCTCACGACGATGGCGGCCAGGTCGAGTAGCGACTCCATCTCGCGTATCTGACTACCGCTCGGGGCTGATTTGAGCGTCGCCGGGCTGCGGCCCGGTGGGGCAACGCCCACTCCTCGATTGCCGATCCTCGGGCGTCGTTCATCGGCGTATCGAGCTCATCCTCGGCCAAAAGTCACTATTGCAATTTCGTGCCTACCGAGCATGTTTCACGGCCTCAGCCACGACACGAGCCGTCAGCATACCGGGCAACGGGTCACCTCTATCGGACGTTTGGCGCGTTCTCGCTGCGCGCGCTGAGTGACTGATGCCCATCGAGCGTACGAAGTCGAAACGTGCTGTGAATCGCATTGTGTGGCCATCCAGGGTTGTTCGTGACTCAATTCGTTGCATCTTCGCTCAAGTCGGCTTGAGCGAAGGAGCGGGTGCGTGTAACCCACCGGATGGACAGGGGCGTTGCTAGCGCGAACCTGCGTCCGCGAGTTCGTCGACCCGATAGCATCAGAAATCCGCGCTATTCCTTTTGACGAGCACGGGCTGCCCGTCTCGCAACGCATAGATTTCTTCGATGAGTGAACAGGCCGTGCCGCCAAAGCAGTCTCGCCCTTCACCCATAACGCGAAGTGCTTGCCGCCGGCGTCGATGCCGGTCGATTCCACCGCGCATGCGGTACTCGGATCCCGGAGTGCGGAGCCATCGCCCGGCGGAAACCGCCGGGTCGTGTTCCTGCCTTGATTTCGGGTTAGCACGACCAACGCCGGGCAGCGAGCAGTCGATGTCGAAGTGGTCGTCGGATGGATGCGGAGCGGAGAACGCGCCGGCGTCGAATCCTGCGCGGGTACTAGCGTTCAGCTGCGCGAGGCGGGCATCGTACGGGCATGCGGGATGTCGTGCGTATGCCGTGGATTCGCTGCGGTAGGCCGTCCAGATGTTGACGTTGGACGGCTTGCATGATGGTGAAAGGCAGTGGGCGGCACATTGCAGAATGTTCGCCGAGATCGCGTCGACAAGCCTGCGGGGCAGGCCCAGGCGGGGCCGCATATCATCGCCGAGTAGTGGCTGCAATGCGTCGATGCAGGCTGGGGCGCCGGACTCACCTTCTGGCGCACTATCGCCAGCGCCGACGAGGTACGTGGACGCATCATTGAGCAGCCACGCATAGGCGATTGCATCTTGGCTAAGCGGGGGGCCAACGAAACCGACGTGTTCCGAACCGAGGCACCCGGCATCGAGCGCGGGCTTCAGTCGGTCATATGAGGAGAGCAATGAAGCTGCCGCGCTGCGTCCTGGGGCGTGGCTGTCGGGAGTGCCTGCTGGCGGATTCTGGTGATGGTGCTCGAGCGACACCAGGCATCTGACGGACCGGCCGCATGCGCGGTCAAAGACATGAAGGTCATCACGAGTGCAAGCAGGCGCGTGAGGATCAGAACCGGAGGCGGGCAGTTGGTCTGCGATGGTATCGCGGCTGTGGCTGAAGTCGGCTAGGGTCGGTGTCGCGCGCACCACTTCCCGTCGATAGCCGTGGCCGCAGGATCCGATGCAGTTGCTGGAAAACGCCGCCCGAAAGCCTCGTCACGTATATCGCCCGCAGGTCCGGTCAGGCAGCCGGTGAGATTGGAAGCAATATCTCCCAAAGTATCGGGGGCGGATCGGCGAGGCCACTCGGCACGAAATTTGCGGAAATTTTTCGTTTATCCGCTTGGCAGAGTGCGGAAGAGGTCGTATGATGGCGGTCTTTCGTTTTCAGCGTAGATGCAGATCGACGTTGAGGGCGGAGTCTGACGAAGATGTGGCACTGATCAGCAGCACCCATGCTTGCCTTAGCCGGGCAAGGGCGGGAGATCGGTGGTCAAGCAGGTGTCGGGAAGGAAGTGAAAATAATCTTCCGGATCCGCTTGACAGAAGTGCGATGCACCCCCATAATCGTCAGTTCTCTACGGAGGGGTGCCCGAGTGGCTAAAGGGGGCAGACTGTAAATCTGTTGGCTTACGCCTACGTTGGTTCGAATCCAACCTCCTCCACCAAGATTATCAGCGCAGTGAGCGGTAAGGAATCGTTTGTGGCCCGTGCGGGTGTAGCTCAATGGTAGAGCAGAAGCCTTCCAAGCTTACGACGAGGGTTCGATTCCCTTCACCCGCTCCAGACCGCGAAGTTGAAGCGTAAAGCGCCCATGTGGCTCAGTGGTAGAGCACTCCCTTGGTAAGGGAGAGGTCGGCAGTTCGATCCTGCCCATGGGCACCAGCAGTAAAAAGTCAGTGTCTTGTTTGCGCGCGGCGCAACCTGTGAAATTCCTTCTGGGAGTCGAAAATGGCCAAGGGTAAATTTGAGCGGACCAAGCCGCACGTGAACGTTGGTACGATTGGTCACGTTGACCACGGCAAGACGACGCTGACGGCAGCGATCACGACGGTTCTGACGAAGAAGTTCGGCGGCGAAGCGAAGGCATACGACC
>NZ_JAAGPC010000371.1:0-2538 GCF_017104595.1 Burkholderia sp. Tr-20390
GCGTCGCGCCCGTCTGCGTGCGGATCGCGTCGCACACGCGCCGGCTCGCCGCGGCCGTGCCGGTGTTTCGCGCGTCGCTCGCCGCGACCGACGTACGGCGGCCTCTGCCCGGCACGCGGCTGTTTTCGGGGATCGATGGCGCATCGGTGCTGGACGTCGACGCCGGCCTCGACAAGCTTGCGCGGCAGATCGCGGAGCCGGTCGAGTGGGCGGCCTGTCTGGCCGCGTGCGTGGAGGCCGGTGCGACCGCGTTCCTCGAGCTTGGTCCCGGCCGCGCGCTGGCCGAGATGGCCGGGGGTGCCTATCCGGCGCTGCCGGCGCGCAGCCTCGCGGATTTCCGTTCCGTCGACGGCGTGGCGAGCTGGCTCTCACGCGTCGCGGCGGGCTGATCGGCCGCATGAAAAACGCGCGCTGCCCCGTTCGCCGGGCACCCGTTTTGCGCTGTGTGTTGCGCCGGCGCAGCAGCCTCTCAGGTGGTGCTTGCCACACGAATTGGCGTCGCTACAATGGCGCCCGCCATGAGACCAGCCGCCTTCCTTCTCGCCGCGCTTTGCTGCGCGGCGAGCGCCCACGCCGCCCAGATTCCGTCCGATGCCGCATCGGTCGGCACATACTTTTCGTATGACAATGCAGCGGCCGACGCGACCGTCGACCTGATCGGGCAGGCGCAGCGCCGCGTGCTGCTGGCCGGCTACACGCACGTGCCGCCGGCGGTCGCGAGCGCGCTGCGCGCGGCCCGCGCGCGCGGGGTCGAGGTGCGTGTCGTGCTCGTGCGTTCGCCGCGCGCGGGCCGGTACAGCGGCGCGGGCTATCTGAAATCTTCCGGTATCGACGTGGCGATCGATTCGCGGCACGGCGATCCCGCCCCGCGCTTCGTGATCGTCGACGACAGCGTCGCGCTGACCACGCTGTCCGAAGGCGCGGCCGCACACGCGGAAACGGTGAACGTGTTCCAGCGTGCGCCCGAGCTCGCGCAATCCTATGCCCAGTCGTTCTGGCGGCTGTACCGGCAGGCCGGCGGCCTCTGACCCTTTCCGTCGGCGCCGCGCGTGCCGGTGTGACCCTGCTTGCATCGGCGCGGCCGATGAACCATGCTCGTTGACAGGCGCCGACGCGGGTTTCGCGCATCCGGCGCAACGGCAGGGAGCCGATCGTGTTCGAGTGTTTTGCCGATCGCGCCGATGCCGGCTGCCAGCTGGCCGGTGCTTTGCGCGAATACGCGGGGCGAGGCGATGTCGTCGTGCTCGCGTTGCCGCGCGGCGGCGTGCCCGTCGCCTATCCGGTCGCGTGTGCGCTGCATGCACCGCTCGACGTGCTGGTCGTGCGCAAGCTCGGCGTGCCGTACGATCCCGAGCTCGCGATGGGCGCGATCGCGACGGGCGGGGCGATTCATCTGCAGCGTTCGGTGCTCCGCTCGATGAACGTGCCCGACGCCGAGCTCGCCGACGTGATCGCGCGCGAGACGGCCGAGCTGCATCGACGCGAAGCGTTGTACCGCGGCGCCGAGCCGCCGCTGCCGGTCGAAGGGCGCATTGCGATCGTCGTCGACGACGGCGTCGCGACCGGCGCGTCGATGCGTGTCGCGCTGCAGGCGTTACGTGAGCGTCATCCGGCGCGGATCATCGCGGCTGCACCGGTCGCGCCGGCAGGTACACGGCATGGGTTCGACGATCTGGCCGACGCGTTCGTCACGGTGATGCTGCCGCTGGTGTTCTTCGGGATCAGCCAGTTCTACGTGCGCTTCGAGCAGACGAGTGACGACGAGGTGCGCGCCTTGCTCGACGCGGCGCGGCGCTGATTCGGCATCACGTCCGCCGGATGCGGCGCGGGCGAGGGCGGCGGGCTTCGGCCCACGCGAACACGCGCTGCAGCATCGGATGCACGTCCCCGTGCCAGCGTGCCCCCGTAAACAGCCCGTAGTGATCGCAGTCGTCGATGTCGATGCGAAAGCGCTCGTCGTCGGCGAGGCCGCTGCACAGGTCGAGCGCCGCATGTGTCTGGCCGGCGCCCGTGACCTTGTCGCATGCGCCTTCGACGGTCAGCAGGACGATGCCGCGCATAGCCGCCGGCTCGACGCGCCGGCCGCCCACGTCCCACGTGCCGAGCGCGAGGCTCATGCGCTGGAACACGATGTCGACCGTATCCAGGAAATACTCGGCCGGCATGTCGAGCAGCGCCGTGTATTCGAGCAGCGCGCGCCGCGCGCCGGCGAGTCCGGTCACGTCGAAGCGCGACGCGGCCAGCGCGTACGCTTCGATCAGCGACAGGAAGCGCTGCGGGTACACGAGCGCGATCTCGCCCTGTTGCAGATAGGTGGGAAACACGTGGCGGCCGTGCCCCGCGAAGCCGGGCGGCACGACGTCGATCAGGTGGCGGCGGCACCAGCCGAGCGAATGGGCGGCAGCGGCGGTGCCGAGCGCACTCGGATTCCGGCGCGCATCGAGCGGGCCGCCGATCAGCGTGACGCTCGCGGGCGAGGGGAGACCGCGCGCCGCCCGCAGCGCGAGCGCGCCGAGCGCCGGCACGGTCGCCTGGCAC
>NZ_JAAGPC010000372.1:0-2507 GCF_017104595.1 Burkholderia sp. Tr-20390
GGCCGGCGAGCCGGGCGCGACGCCGTTGACGAGCGCGCCCGCCGGGCGCGGCAGCCCGAACGCCGCGGCCAGCCCGATGCCGACATCCTGCACGTCGACGCCGATCGCATTGCCGGACGACGACTCGCCCGGCGCCTGGGCCTGCTGCGCCTGCGCCTGCATCTGCTTCTGCAGTTGCGCACGCACCTTTGCGGCAAACGCGATCGGGATCGCGAACGTCGTGCTCGCGTAGCGGTCGGTGCCCGTGTAGACCTGCACCGCGATGCCGATCACGTCGCCGGCCCGATTGAAGACGGGGCCACCGGAGTTGTCGGGGTTCGGTGCGATGTCGGTTTCGAAGAACGGAAACGCGCTGCCGTCCGGCAGCCGGTGCGACGTCGCGCTGACGATGCCGGCCGTGACCGTGTTGCCCGATCCGTCCGGCGCGCCGATCGTCATCACCGGCTCGCCCGCGCGGACCTTCGACGAATCGCCGACGCGCACGAACGGCAGCTTCGTTGCGTTGACACGCAGCACGGCGACATCGCTTTGCGGATCGACGGCCAGCACGGTCGCCTTGAATTCGCGGCGGTCGGTGAGCCGCACCGTCACGTCGGTGGCATCGTCGACCACGTGGGCGGACGTGAGGATCAGGCCGTCGGCGCTGACGATGAAACCCGAGCCGCTGCCCGATACCGCGCGCGGCGCGGTGTCGGGTGCCGGCGCCTGCGCCTGCTGGCCTGGCGCCTGCGGGCCCTGCGCGGGCGGCGGTGCGTCACGCCGGAAGAACGCCGCGAGCGGATCGTCGGGATCGAGGGTCGTGAACGACGGGCCGCTCGCCTGCTGGTCGGGTGCGGCGGTCATGACGGTCACGACGGCCGGGCCGTAGCGGTCGACGATCGCCGGAAAATCGACCGGCATCGCGTAAGGCGCGACAGCCGGCCGTTGCTTCATCGGGTGCGGCGTGACGGGCGGCGAGAGGGTTCCGGCAAGGACGGCCGGCGGGGCCGGCAAACAGCCGGCAAACACGCCCCCGATCAACGCGGTGCGAAGCACGGCGCGAGCAAGCGTCTGGCGAACCACGGTGCACCTCCCCCGGGAGTCACGGCGCCGACATGCGCGAGACGCGCAGGCGCTCGACAAGGCCCGGTACACCCATCCATTTATAGTCCACGCGGCCTGTTCGACCATACGAATCGAAACCCGAATGCCGGGTGGCGCGGCAGGCGCGGAGCCGCGACGGTGGCCGTTTCGAACAAAGTGCGCGGTTCGTCAATCCGCACAAGTCCGATTGTCATCCGTCGCACCAGCGCACGCGGCTTCCGTAGCGAAGGCAGCCAGACGAACGACGGTCATCACCGATCCAGCTCGTCCATTCATGGCTCGATTCTCCCGTCGGGATCCCGAAGTGAAATCGAAATCGATACGGACGCGGAAATCACCGGCGACGGGTGCCGTATCCCGCGCGCCCGGCCGCCCCCACATCACGCCCCACCCACCCGCTCCGCGATCGCCGACAGCATCCGCAACATCGGCTCGAACGCGTCCGCCGACGTATTGCCGAAACCGAGCACGAGCCCGTTGCCCGCCGATCCCGCATCGATCGAAAAACCCGACAGCGGAAACGGCCCGATGCCGTGCGCACGCGCCGCGTCGACGATCGCGCGATCGCGGTAACGCGCCGGCAGCCGCAACGCGAGATGCAGCCCGCACGGCCCGCCCTCGATCTGATGCGGCACGCTCAGGTTGCCGTCCAGCGCGGCCAGCAGCAAGCGCCGCCGGTCGCGGTACAACCGGCGCATGCGGCCGAGATGGCGGCCGTACTCGCCCGTCTCGATGAAATCGGCCAGCGCGAGCTGCACGTGGCGCGTCCCGCCGCGCAGCATCTCCGGCAGCACCGGCCGCACCGCGGCCAGCAGCGCGTCGGGCAGCACGAGAAAACCGATCCGCAACGCCGGAAACATCGTCTTGCTGAACGAGCCGAGATAGACGACGGGCGAATCGGGCGCGAGCCCGTGCATCGCGCCGATCGGCTCGCCGGTGTGACGGAATTCGCTGTCGTAGTCGTCCTCGATGATCCACGCGCGATGCCGGCGCGCGGCATCGATCAGCGCGAGCCGGCGCGAGATCGACAGCACGGCGCCGGTCGGGAACTGGTTCGACGGCGTCGTATAGACGAGACGCGGCGTCCGCTCGCGCCAGTCGTCCTCATCGGTGCGCAGCCCTTCCGCGTCGACCGGCATCGGCACGACGTCGAGGTCGGCCGCCTGCATCGCGGTGCGCGCGCCGCGATAGCCGGGCTCCTCGACCCACACCGTATCGCCCGGGTTCGTCAGCAACTGCGCGCACAGCGCGATCGCGCCCTGTGCGCCTTCCGTGATCACGATCTGCTCGGGATCGCAGCGCACGCCGCGCGTCACGGCCAGGTGGCGCGCGATCGATTCGCGCAGCGCGGGCTCGCCGAGCGGGTCGCCATAGCCGAGCAGGTCGCGGCCGGCGCGGCGCAGCGCGCGGTCGATCGCGTGGCG
>NZ_JAAGPC010000373.1:0-2343 GCF_017104595.1 Burkholderia sp. Tr-20390
AGCTGCGCCGCGTGTGCTTCGACGTGACGCAATTCCTCGTCGAAGGCTACGAGCCATCGGAACCGTTGTTCGCGTATCTGTTGCACCTGAAGTCGCTCATGCAAGCGGGCGGTGGGCTTATGTGCACCAGGACGCGCCGTTCGAGCAGGTGGTCGATGCGCTCGGCGTGCCGCGCAGCGCGAGCCATCATCCGCTGTTCCAGGTGATGGCCGCGTACGGCGAGCGCCGTGCGCTGCCGGCGCTCGGCGCGGCAGCGGCCGCGTTGCTGCCGTCGGGCACACCATCCGCGAAATTCGACCTGACGCTGTCGGTCGAAGCGACGCCGGACGGCACGTTCGATGCCGCCTTCATCTACGCGCTCGACCTGTTCGAGGCGGACGCGATCGCCCGATTGGCCGCACGCTTCGTCACGCTGCTCGCCGATGCGCTCGCACGCCCCGACATGCCGATCGGCGATCTCGACTGGCTGCCCGCCGCTGAGCGCGCGCAACTCTTCGCATGGAACGCACCGGCAGGCGCAACCGAATCCGAACCGTTCGTGCCCGTGCATGCCCGCATCGCCGCGCATGCTCAAGCACGGCCCGACGCACGCGGCGTGGCCGACATCGACCGCGCGCTGACGCGTGGTGAAGTCGACGCACGCGCGGCACGCCTGGCGCGCCATCTGGTCGCGGCCGGCGTCCGCCCGGAAATGCGCGTCGGCGTCGCGCTGCAGCGCTCGGTCGACCTGCTCGTCGCGCTGATCGCGGTGCTGAAATCGGGCGCCGCGTTCGTGCCGCTCGATCCCGCGCATCCTCGCGAACGGCTCGCGCAGATCGTCGGCGACGCGAACATCGCGCACGTGCTGACCGACCACGCGAGCGCCGCGTCGCTGCCCGAGCTGCCGGATCTGCGCGTGTGGCGCGCCGATGAAGTCGATGCCCTCGACGAAGCCGCGCACGTCGTGCTGCCGGACGTGCTGCCGGGTCACGCGGCCTACGCGATCTACACGTCGGGCTCGACCGGCAAGCCGAAGGGCGTGATTGTCGACCACGCGTCGTTCGCGCTGCATTGCGCGGCGATCGCCGAGCGCTACGGCGCGGGCGAGAGCGACGTGTTCCTGCTGTTCCAGTCGGTCAACTTCGACGGCGCGCACGAAGGCTGGTTTTCGCAATACATGTCGGGCGCCGCCGTGTCGGTGACGGCCGACGTGCTGTGGCCGCCCGCGCAGACCTGCGCGATGATGGTCCGCGACGGCGTGACGATGACCTACGTGCCGCCCGGCTGCGCCGCACAGCTCGCCGAATGGGCGCTCGCGCACGGCGCACCGCCGACGCTGCGTTCTCTGACCGTCGGCGGCGAGGCGACGTCGCGCGAGGCGTTCGCGATGCTGCGCCGCGCGCTGCCGAACGTGCGCGTGGTCAACGGCTACGGCCCGACCGAGACGGTCATCACGCCGACGCTGTGGATGTTCCGGCCCGGCGACGATCTCGCGAAACTCGGCGACGCCGCGTACCTGCCGATCGGCACGCTGGTCGGCGCACGCACCGCGCACGTGCTCGACGAACGGCTGCATCCGCTGCCGGTCGGCGTGATTGGCGAACTGTACCTGGGCGGCGAGGGGATCGGCGTCGCGCGCGGTTATCTCGACCGCCCGGCGCTGACGGCCGAGCGCTTCGTGCCCGATCCGTACGGCGCGCCGGGCGCACGGTTGTACCGTACGGGCGACCTCGTGCGGCGTCGCGCGGATGGCGTGTTCGACTTCATCGGCCGCGTCGACCATCAGGTGAAGCTGCGCGGGCTGCGCATCGAACTCGGCGAGATCGAGGCGCAGCTTGCCGCGCACGACGCGGTGCGCGAAGCCTGCGCGGTCGTGCACGGGCAGGGCGCACTGGCGCAGCTCGTCGCATATGTCGAACTGACCGCCGACGCACAGGCGGCCGCGCAGCCGGTCGAAGCCGCGACGCTCGACGCGCACCTGCGCCGCACGTTGCCCGACTACATGGTGCCCGCGCAGCTGATCGTGCTCGACGCGCTGCCGCGCAACGCGAACAGCAAGGTCGATCGCGCACGGCTGCCGGCGCCGGTACGCGTCGAACGTGCGTACGAAGCGCCGCACGACGGCGACGAAGCCGCGCTCGCGGCGATCTGGCGCGACGTGCTGAATCTCGAGCGCGTGGGCCGTGGCGATCACTTCTTCGATCTCGGCGGCCATTCGCTCGCCGCCGTGCGCGTCGCGACGCGCGTGGCCGAACGGCTCGGCCGCGACGTGCCGGTGCGCGCGCTGTTCGAGGCGCCGGTGCTCGCGCAGTATGCGTTGCAGGTGGCCGATGCGCCGCGCGCCGCGCATGCCGGTGCGGCTGC
>NZ_JAAGPC010000374.1:0-2102 GCF_017104595.1 Burkholderia sp. Tr-20390
TCGCGCTGGGCGCCGCGCCCGCCGGCGCGCTGCCCGCGTGCATCGATCCGCAGCAGGCCGCCTATACGCTGTTCACGTCCGGCTCGACCGGCGTGCCGAAGGGCGTCGACGTCAGCCATCGGGCCGTCGCGCACAAGATCCAGGCGCTGTGCGCCGCGTACCGGATGACCGCCGACGACCGCGTCGTGCAGTTCTCGTCGCTCGTGTTCGATGTGTCGATCGAGGAGATTTTCACGACGCTGTCCGCCGGCGCCTGCCTGCTGTTGCTCGACCGCGCGGCATGGCCGACGCTCGGTGCGTTCAGCGGCCTGCTCGATGCGCGGCGCGCGACCGTGCTCAATCTGCCCGCGTCGTTCTGGCGCGAATGGGTGCGTGCGATCCGGCTCGGCGAGGCCGCGCTGCCGGCGCGGCTGCGCCTGGTCGTGACGGGCAGCGAGACGGTGCCGCTCGCGGCGGTGCAGGCATGGCGCGCCGTGACGGGCGGCCGCGTGGCGCTGATGAACGCGTACGGGCTGACGGAAAGCGTGATCACGTCCGTCGTGCACGACGTGCCGGCCGCCGCGCGCCCGGACGAACGCGACGTGCCGATCGGCGCGCCGCTGCCCGGCACCACCGCCTATGTGCTCGACGCGCACCTGCAACCGGTGCCGCCGCTGTGCCGGGGCGAGCTCTACCTGGGCGGCAGTGCGCTCGCGAGCGGCTATCCGGGCCGGCCCGGGCAGACGGCCGCCGCCTTCCTGCCCGATCCGTTCGCCGGCCAGCCGGGCGCGCGCATGTATCGCACCGGCGACCTCGTGCGTCGCGACGCGGACGGCGCACCGGTCTACCTCGGCCGCAGCGATCGCCAGATCAAGGTGCGCGGGATTCGCGTCGACCTGGCCGAGGTGGAGGCGCTGCTGCTCGACCAGGACGGCGTGCGCGAGGCGGCGGTGCGGCTGTCGAGCGGGCCCGATGCGCCGGCGCCGCGCCTGGAGGCGTTCATCGTCGTGGGTCCCGACGCGTCGGATGCGCCGGCCACGCCACGCGATGCGGCGCGCGCGCGGCTGCGTGCGTTGCGCCGCGTGGCGCCGGCGCACCTGGTGCCGCATGCGCTGGCCATCGTGCCGTCGCTGCCCAAGACGTCCGGTGACAAGATCGACCGCCAGTGGGTGTCGACGGCGGTGCTGCCCGACGAAGCCGCGGACGGCGACGAAGCGCCGCCGCTGCGCGCGCTGCTGGCGGTGCTGCGCGACGTGCTGCGGCTGGACCGGATCGGCCGGGACGACAACTACTTCGGGCTGGGCGGCGACTCCATCCTGGTGTTGCGCGCCGTCGCGCAACTGAACCGGGCGGGCTGGACGGTCGATCCTCAGGACTTCTTCTCGACCTCGACCCTCGCGGACCTGGCCGATTGCCTGCGACCGCTGGCGGTGCGGCCGGAGGCGGACGACGCGTCCGGGTTCCCGCTGACGCCGTATCAGCGGCGCGTGTTGCAGCGCCCGCACGCGCACCACTGGAACCGCTCGCTGCTCGTTCAGGCGGCGCAGCCGCTCGACGCCGACGCGCTGCGGGCCGCGTTCCGCTCGCTGCTCGACGCGCACCCGGGGCTGCGCTGCGTATTCGATGCCCACGCGCTGGCCGGCCGCATCGCGCCGGCGGACGCGGACGCCGTGCAGCGCTGCTTCAGCAGCCACGACCTCGGCACGGCGGACGATGCGGCCCGCTTCATCGCCGCGCACGGCACGACGCTGCAGCAGGGCTTCGATCTCGCGCACGGGCCGCTGGTCCGGATCGCGCACTATCGGTGCGGGGCGGCCGGCGACCGGCTGCTGCTCGTCGTGCATGGGCTGGTGGCGGACAGCCATGGCTGGGCGGTGCTGCTGGACGACCTGGCCCACGCATATGCGGCGCATGCGAACGGCCGGACGCCGGCACTGGCCGCGCCGACGCTGGCGTACCCGGCCTATCTGCGTGCGCTGGACGCGCGCATTGCCGCCGCGCGGGCGGCGGGCGAGAGCGCCGCGTACTTCGCGCCGATGGCGGCCAACGTCGCGCTGCCGCGGGATCGGCACGCGGCACCCGGCGACAACGCGGAGGCCAGCCAGCAGGTCGTGCGCGACCGG
>NZ_JAAGPC010000375.1:0-236 GCF_017104595.1 Burkholderia sp. Tr-20390
AGTAAAAAAAAAAAAAAAAAAGAAAAGGAAGGGGCGATATATTGAAGAGATAAAACAGAACAGTGTGAGATAACATATGTAACTACAAGTGATATG
Organism: Burkholderia sp. Tr-20390; assembly: GCF_017104595.1. NCBI lineage: Bacteria > Pseudomonadati > Pseudomonadota > Betaproteobacteria > Burkholderiales > Burkholderiaceae > Burkholderia > Burkholderia sp. Tr-20390. Next base: position 97 of record NZ_JAAGPC010000375.1, read on the forward strand.
AGTGAGTAGTGCGATAGATGGTAGAGTGGTGTGGAGACGAACTGATGATGTTGCGTCAAGATATTATATTACTAGAGGAACGTGGAGACTCAGTATGTGCAGTGTAACAAGGAACTGACTCATTAATGTGGCGATCTCAA